>JADGBN010000080.1 GCA_015231435.1 Gammaproteobacteria bacterium | reverse complement strand
CGATCTCATGTTCAAGATAGTCATGAGACAAACCCAAAATATCGCACCAGTGATGGTTATGATGAACCCGTTGTTGCGGAATTAACCAGTCCCAAACCCCCTCCCCGGTTGCTTCAAGCACAAATTTAAGCCGCTCCTCACTTAATTTGAGCGAATTTTCTGCTGCCACACGATCACTAATATCACGCAGATAAACGGTGGTTAACACCATTGACTCCAACAGAGTCAGGGAGATCGTGATTTCAGTCGCAAACTGGGAACCATCATAACGTTGACCTGTGGCTTCAAAGTCAAAATGGTGACCATCTCCCACATCTGACGGCACCATTGCCCGTTGACGCTGCAACCACGCCGGCAGTTCGGGGGGATAGTTGATAATCAGCCTATCAAGGAGGGGGACATTTAACATCTCTTCGGGTATTGTCGCGAAAATACGCAGCGTTGCCGGATTAAACTCGGCAACCCTATCCCGACTATCAAGCGTAAAAATAGCATCAACAGCCATATTCATCACTGCGTTACGGCGTTGAATGTACTCAAAAAGATGTGAGGACATCCGGTTAAATGCGGCTGCGGTCATCGCCAGTTCATCGCTGCCTTTCACCGGTAGATGGTAACCAAACTCACCACGGGCAATCTTGCCGGCGGCCGTGGTCAGGGCGGAGAGCTGACGAGTCAGATAGTGGCCAAGAAAGAGCGAGAAAAGGGCGACGAGTCCCATTTCAACCACGGCAAGGATCAGACTAAAGCGTTGTGCGCTCCTCTCTATGCGCTGCAGCGCCGCAATATCAATGCCCAGCTCGACACGCCCATAGTTAACACCCTTAACCGCTATCGGAATAGTGGCGTCATAAATGGCATCGGTTATCGAGGTTATGGCACTGTCCGGTTGAAAGGGTTGCGCCAGTACCTGCGCATCTCCCGCAGCGGCCAGCACCACCCCCTCACGGTTACGCACCCGGGCATAGACCAGATCAGGCGTCGTCATCAACTCGGCAACCACGCTTTCGACAGCAGCGAGATCGGTGGCGATAACCGCGTCTGTGGTCATACTGGCAAAGAGTCGCGCGGTAGTATCTACCCTGTCCACAAGCTGACGCTCGCCGGATTGATGTAAAAAACCAAGTACGTTATAGATGAGAATTCCCAGCAACACCGCCTCAATAACTGCAATGCCAATAACCGTCTTGAGGCGAAAGGAGGTAATCATTTGCAATCAACAGCCATGTCAGGGAGTGTCACTCTCAATAAGATTATCCAGCAGATCAATATTGAGCGCCCGAACATCGTCCCAGTCCGCGTCAGTCGCCGCCTGCCACCCTTTAATTTTCATCGGTTGCAGGAGTTGACGCCCCTCCTCACTCTCCTCTAGCGCAATGAAAGCACGCTGCACCTTGGCAGCCATCGCAGAATCAACGGTGGGATGGACGGCTATCGCATGGGGAGTATATCCGGGGGTTGTCGAGAGAATTCGTAGCTGATCACGAATCTCGGGGGTGAGCGCATTAAAAGTTCGCATAATACCGCCCCCGGCAGGATAGAGTCCGGCAGCAACCGCCCGATAGACCGAATCATGGGACGAGACAAACTTAGGTGTCGTTGCGACCCCGAGATTTCTCAAAGTTGCGCGTTGAAGAATCGTCGCGGCAAATGCGGCCGGTGCCGGAAAGGCGAGGGTTAACCCCTGCAACGCCTCCAGCTGCTGATAGGGGGCATCTTTGCGGGTGACCATAATGCCGTTAATTTTACTGTCACGAGCATTGGCAATAGCACGAAATCCCGGGGATTTACTAAATACGGTGTAGTGATAGGGGTTCATGTAGGCAAAAGCGTAGTCACCGGCAGCGACCCGCTTTTCAAATTCAGGAATGCTGGGAGCCGTGGCAAAGCGCAGGTGAATGCCGGACGTTTGTTCGATATAGGCAAGCATCGGTCCCCAATCCTCTGCAAGTTTACGGGCAGACTGTTGTGGAACCACCCCGAACTGGAGTGGCAGGCTCTCTGCCGTCAGATGCAGTGGCAAAAGGAGAAGAAGCGTTACCGCAACGCCTCTAATCGGGTAAATTAGTGTAAATAGCGCAGCTCTCATTTAAACTCTCCTTGATTAGGGTCAAATTCTTTGGATAACTCAAGAACGACGGCAACATCCTTATCACGCTGTTGCTGGCGCATCGATGAGCGGTCAAGATGCTCTCTAATCTCCAGAGCGTGATATTTAAGTTGCTTAATCTGTTCCATGATTTTTTCGTTTGTAACACCTGACAACAACATATCATCTATGACTGCAATGAGATCTTGCATACCTCCATTTAAGTACTGACAATCGGCCCGCGCCAGCGCTTGACGTAGCCGGAAATTCTCAACCAGCGTATCAAACTAAGACAATCGGAACAACTCACACAAGGGCTCCAAGCTTAAGTTAACGACCCCCCCACTCATAAAAGTATCGGGTCTCGGCATGGGAAGGGGCACCCTCTGGGGATATTAATTCTTTTTAAATCTGCTAATAGTTGCGGCACAACCAGAACGAATACGCGATAATAGGGTTTTACCCTAAAAGAGACGCTCCCCCTAACGTGCCGAATACTGAATCAACCGCTCATCTTCACGCCCCCTCTACTTCGACCACTCCGGATAACGACTTTATCCACTGGTTTCGTAATGCCACTCCGTACATCAACACCTTTCGTGGCCGTACCTTTGTCATCACCTTTGGCGGTGAGATGCTGGCGGCAGATCAGTTCCCGCATCTGGTTGAAGATCTGGTGTTGCTGAACAGCCTTGGGGTGAAGCTGGTACTGGTGTTCGGTGCCCGTCCGCAGATTGAGCACCTGCTGAAAAAGCGTGAACTGATGACCGAAATGGTTAACGGTATCCGCCTTACCGATGACAAGTCGTTGGTGGCGGTGCGTGATGCGGTCGCCTCGGTACGGGTCGAGATCGAATCACGGCTATCGATGGGGATGTTTAACACCCCAATGGCGGGGTCGCAAATTAAGGTGATTAGCGGCAATTTTGTCACCGCCAAACCGGTCGGCGTGCGGGATGGCATCGACTACCTCCATACCGGAGAGGTGCGCCGCATTGACCATCAGGCGATCAGTCACTCCCTTGATAATGGCGCTATTGTGCTGCTCTCCCCACTGGGCTACTCCCCCACCGGAGAGATTTTCAACCTCTCGGCGGAGGATGTGGCGACCTTTACCGCTGCCAGTATTCATGCCGATAAAATTGTCTCGCTCATCGCCGCCGATGGCCTGTTTAATAGCAGCGGCGAACTTATTCGCGAACTGCGCCTTGATGAAGCTGAGCAGATGTTGCAGTCGATGAATCTGGAAGATGAAGATCTGGCAAAAACGCTCTTTAGCGCGATCTACGCCTGCAATAACGGCGTTAAACGTGCCCATATTATTAATCGCAATATTAATGGCGGACTCCTGCTCGAACTCTTTACCCGTGATGGTATCGGCACTTTGATTAGCCCCGAGCGCTACGAAATCATTCGTCAGGCGACCGCCGATGATGTGGTCGGTATTCTTGAGCTCATCGCTCCCCTTGAGGATGAGGGTATTCTGGTACGCCGCTCGCGGGATGTGCTGGAGACCGAAATTGATCACTTCACCATTATCATGCGCGAGAAGACGATTATCGCCTGTGCGGCGCTCTACCCCTATGCAGAGGAGGAGATTGCCGAAGTCGCCTGTGTCGCCGTGCATCCCGATTACCGCCGCCAGCAACGCGGCGACCAGTTGTTACAATACCTTGAGAAGATGGCGCGCAAACAGGGGCTACTCAGCCTTTTTGTGCTCACCACCCACACCGCGCAGTGGTTTCAGGAGCGCGGTTTTCATCACAGCACGCTCAAAGCCCTGCCGATCAACCGCCAACAACTCTATAACTACCAGCGGCGCTCGCGTGTCTTTACTAAATCCTTACAGGCAGACAAAAGATGAGATTCACCCCCGAGAGTTTTCACCTCTGGCCGCATAAACGGATTACCCTGCTGGGGATGTCCGGCGTCGGTAAAACCTACATTTCAACTATGCTGCGCAACCATAACTGGTTTCACTACTCAGGAGATTACCGCATCGGCACCCGCTATCTTGATGAGCCGATTATGGACATGATTAAACAGCAGGCGATGCAGGTGCCGTTTCTGCGCGAACTCCTGCGTAACGACTGGATTGCCATTCGCAACAACATCAAGGTACACGATCTCGGGCCGGTGCTCAGTTTTGTCGGTAAACTCGGTAACCCCGAACTCGGGGGGGTAGAGCTGGAGGATTTTATTACTCGTCAGGCGCTCTACCGCGAAGCCGAGGTTGCCGCAATGCTCGATGTGCCTGACTTTATTCACAAGGGGGAGCATATCTATGGCTACCAGCACTTTGTCAATGATGTCGGGGGCAGCCTTTGTGAACTTGATCACCCCCAGGTATTGCAGACCCTCATTGACCACACCCTCATTCTTTACATTCAGGTCACCAATGAGACCGAGGCCGACAAACTTATCAGTCGTGCCCAGAGTGCCCCCAAACCCCTCTACTACCGCCCCGAATTTCTTCTTGAACAGCTCGCCATCTATCTTGCGGAACATGGTTTAACCTTTGCCGCAGAGATGGATCCGGACGCCTTCACCCGTTGGGTCTTCCCGCGCCTCTTCCACTCCCGCATTCCCCGCTATCAGGCGATTGCTGAACCCCACGGTTATACTGTCACCTCGGAGGAGATCGCCACGGTGCAGGATGAGAGCGACTTTCTCACCCTAATTGAACAGGCGATCGCCAGGAGCCTCTAAATGCCGCTTGTTGCCCATAACCAGTTACCGACCTTTGCCAGACTGCGGCAAGAGGGGATTAAAGTCCTCGCCCCGGAAGCGGCGTTGGCACAGGATATTCGTGAACTCCATATCGGCCTCTTAAATATGATGCCCGATGCCGCGCTGGCGGCGACCGAACGCCAGTTTATGCGCTTGGTGGGTGAGAGTAATCCCATCGCCCAATTTTATGTTCACCCCTTTACCCTTGACTCCCTGCCGCGCACCCCACGCGCAGAAGCCTATATCGCTAACCACTACGAATCTTTTGACGCCATTCGCGAACAGGGGCTTGATGCCCTAATTATTACCGGTGCCAATGTTGAGGGGCACGATCTCACCTGCCAACCCTTCTGGCGCCCGCTGATTGAGGTTGCCGACTGGGCGCACGAGCACGTCACCTCGACCCTCTGCTCCTGTCTTGCCACCCATGCGGTGCTGGAGTTTCGCTACGGGCAAAAAAGAACCCCCCGCAACAGCAAAAAGTGGGGTGTTTTTCGCCACCGCGTGATCGATCCGCTACACCCGCTGGTGAACGACATTAACACCTGCTTTGATGTCCCCCACTCACGCTGGAACGAAATTAGCCGAGAGCAGTTTGACGCGGCAGGTCTGCCGGTACTGGTGGAGTGCGACGGCGGTGATGTCCATCTGGCGACCAGCCATGATGGTATTCGCACCGTCTTCTTTCAGGGGCATCCCGAATACGACACCATTTCGCTGCTTAAGGAGTACAAGCGCGAAGTACAACGCTACCAGCAGGGAGAGTGCGCTGCGCCGCCCTTTCCCGAACACTATTTTGGCCGCTGGCCGCAGGCACTGCTAAACGAATTCCGCTACCGTCACGCCACAACACCACAACAGCGCAATCTGCCGGAGTTTCCCGAGGCGATCATCACCCCATACCTTGATAATACCTGGCGCGATACGGCTGATGAGGTGATTGGTAACTGGATGGGACTGGTTTACCATCTCACCCACAGCGATCGCCACCTCCCCTTTATGGCGGGAATAGACCCAGATCGGCCGCTGGCGGCACTCTGACCGGAAACAGCAATGACAACACCAGAACGACCACAAACAGCAAACCGTACCGAGGAGAAGATTGTCCTGGTGGTCGATGATACCCAGGTGAATATCATCATTATTAATAACACCATCAAATCCCTCTGTCGCGTGCGTGCCGCCACCAACGGCCCGATGGCACTCAAGTTAGCAAGGCTCGCACCGCGTCCGCATCTCATTCTGCTCGATATTATGATGCCGGAGATGGATGGAATTGAGGTCTGTCGGCAACTGAAGGCCGACCCCGATACCGCAACGATCCCGATTATTTTTGCCACTGCCAAAGATAACGAAGAGAGTAGCGAAGTCGCCGCCGGGTTAGCGCTCGGTGCCAATGGGGTCATTCATAAACCGATAGATCCGCAACAACTGCTGCACGTCGTACGGCAGCAGCTACAACGATCCTGATCTCTTTACAGCGAACCCCGCAGTGCACTATTTTTCATATATATTGATGACTCGGAGCATTTAATCATGGCGAATACCCTACCCCTGCAAGCCCTTATTTTTGATGTCGACGGCACCCTTGCCGATACCGAACGCGATGGTCATCGGGTCGCCTTTAACCATGCCTTTGAGGAGGCTGGCCTCGCATGGGATTGGTCTGTTGAACTTTACGGTGAGCTGTTACGCGTGACCGGCGGTAAAGAGCGGATTAATCACTATCTGGATACCTACCTCCCCCACTTCACGCCAAAAGCCCCGCGTGATGCCTTTGTCAAAGGGCTGCATGAGGCAAAAACCCGCCACTATACCGAACTGCTTGGCAAGGGGGAGATCCCCCTGCGCCCGGGCGTTGCACGTCTGATTCAAGAGGCGCGTGAGGCCGGGCTGAAGATCGCCATTGCCACCACCACCACGCCTGCCAATGTCGAGGCACTTATCGTCAACACCCTGGGGGCTGATGCCATGCAGTGGTTTGCTGTTATTGGCGCGGGCGATATCGTCCCGGCAAAAAAACCTGCTGCCGATATCTACGATTATGTGTTGCAACAACTTGGGCTTGACGCCTCACACTGCATCGCCTTTGAGGACTCCTATAACGGCATTCGCTCCTCACGCGGCGCCCAGCTAACGACACTGGTAGCGACCAACGACTACACCCTGCAGGATGACTTTAGCGGTGCAGCGCTGGTGGTTAACCACTGGGGAGAGCCCGATCTCCCCTTTACCGTCGCTGCCGGTGATGCCCACGGCGCCTGCTGTGTCACCCTTGAACTGCTGCAGCAGTTGCGCAACTAAACCCCAATGAGCAGCGCAATTGCCGAGCGTATGGCCAAAATCGCCCCTTTTCAGGTGATGCAACTACTTGGCGACGCGCTGCAACTGCAACAGCAGGGCAGATCGATTATTCACATGGAGGTGGGTGAACCCGACTTCCCCACCCCCGCCCCAATCATTGCCGCAGCCCAACGGGCGCTTGCCGCAGGTCAGACCCGCTATACCCCCTCCCTAGGGCTGCCGGCACTGCGTGAAGCGATTGCCAAATATCATCGTCACTGCCATCAGGTGAACATCGATCCCAACCGCATTATCATTACCGCAGGGGCCTCAGCCGGACTCCTAATGGCGTTAGGCGCCACTATCTCCCCCCATGAATCGGTCATTCTCACCGATCCGGGGTACCCCTGTAACCGCAATATGCTGCACTTTATTAACGCCCAACTACAGGCCGTTCCGGTCACTGCCGCCAGCCGCTATCAACTGACCGCCGCCATGGTTAAGGCACATTGGCAACCCCATACCCGCGCAGCGCTTATCGCCTCTCCTGCCAACCCCACCGGAATGCTCATCGATCCGCAGGAGTTAGCCGCCATGGCCGCATTTATTAATGCCAAAAATGGCTATCTGCTGGTGGACGAGATCTACGCAGGGCTCAACTACACCAGCACCGCCGCCAACCGCAACAGCGCCCTGACGCTTGAGAATCCGGCAATTATCAGCATTCACAGCTTCTCCAAATACTTTGCCATGACCGGCTGGCGTCTTGGCTGGCTGGTGGTACCGCCGCATCTGGTAAACGAGCTCGACAAGCTGGCGCAAAATCTCTATCTTGCCCCCTCAACCATCGCACAATATGCGGCACTGGCAGCCTTTGGTGATGAGACCATCGCGACTCTCGAGAACTATCGTCACGCCCTGAAACGCCGTCGCGACTATCTTTATGATGAACTGCAACTACTTGATCTCGATATTCCCCTGCGTCCAGAGGGTGCCTTCTATCTCTACGCTAACTGTAAGCGATGGCATGAACCTGCCTCGCAAATCAGTCAGCGCCTGCTGCATGAGGCCGGAGTTGCCGTCACCCCCGGTCACGACTTTGGTACCTTCCAGAGCGAAGATCACCTACGTTTTGCCTACACCACCGATATGGAAAATCTTCGCCAGGGGGTGACACGGTTACGCCACTTCCACCAACAGCAACGCCGGAGGGTATCTCTATGAGTTATCGTATCACCCTAGCGGGAAGTGGCCATCAGTTTCAAGTTGAGGGTAACGAAACACTGCTTGAGGCAGGGTTGCGATCCGGAATTCATCTGCGTTATGGCTGTAATAACGGCAACTGTGGCGACTGTCGTGCCAAACTCCTAGAGGGTGAAGTCAGCAACGCTTTCCACGATTTCCCCTTTACCGAAGCAGAGAAGATGCAGCACAGCCTGCTGCTCTGTCGCAGCTATCCGCGCAGTGATCTGGTCATTGAAGCCAATGAGATCCTTGCCGCTCACGAAATTGTACAGCGCAAAATTAAAACCCGAGTGGCAAAGAGAGAGTTAATCAACCCCACCACCCTACTACTGCAGTTACGCACCCCGCGTACCCGTCTGCTAGAGTTCTTTCCCGGCCAGCATATCGAAGTGACCCTGGCAAACGGACTGAAGGCCGATCTGCCCATTGCCAGCTGCCCCTGTAACGGCATGATGTTGCAACTGCACACCTGCCGCGAAGGCAACGACTTTAACGACTACCTTTTTACGGAACTTAAACAAGGGGATAGTGTGACTATTTTTGGCCCCTTTGGTGATTTTATGTTAGATGGAGAGTCGCGCCGTCCGATTCTCTTTATTACTGAAGGGATTCACTTTGCTCCGGTTAAAAGTCTGATAGAACAGTGTATTAATCTTGATTTACCCCAGTCACTACAACTTTGGTGGCTAGCAGAATCACCCCAAGGCCATTACCTTGATAACCACTGCCGCAGCTGGGAAGTTGCTCTGGATAACTTCCACTACCACCCGATAGCCTTTACCGCTGCCCCGCAACCGCCCCTGCTGGATCAACTGTTTCGCCAGATTTTTCAACAACTTCAGCACCATACCGGGTATGACATCTATCTCTCGGCCAGTAGTGAAACCGCCAACCTTTTTCAGCAGTTACACCTAAAGCTGCGCGGCGATGCGAGCGGCGATCTCGTCCTGCGACACCACAAACGCACCATCACCCGCAGCTAAAGCGATGACTGGTCGCCGCTATCT
Organism: Gammaproteobacteria bacterium; assembly: GCA_015231435.1. Classification (GTDB taxonomy): domain Bacteria; phylum Pseudomonadota; class Gammaproteobacteria; order Thiohalomonadales; family Thiohalomonadaceae; genus JADFYS01. The sequence continues at coordinate 1,433 of JADGBN010000080.1, read as the reverse complement.
CACCCTCCTTCTGCTGCTGCTAAGTTATGCGCCACTCCTGCTGGCTGACAGCCAGCTACGCCAGAAGAACTGGGTTGAAGATATGCAACAGCGTTCCAGCAGCGAAGATCAGATAACCCTTAACGCCAGCAGTGGCGATAAAGAGGAAAAATTTTTCGCCCTCTTTCGCCCTGAAGAGCTCGGCAGACCCTCAGGTGCGGTCATTATGTTGCACGACATTGAAGGGCATCCCGACTGGCCGGAATCCTTTCATCAACTGCGAACCGAGTTACCCCGCTATGGCTGGAGCACGCTAGCACTCACCCTGCCACCTCTTGACAGAAGCCCCGGTAGCAAAATCAATTATCAACCTCTGCTGGAGTCAGGCACTATCCGACTTGAGGCTGCCAAAGCGTATCTGCTTGAGAAGAAAATTTATAACGTGGTCATACTCGGCCACGGTCTTGGTGCAACCGTCGCGACCTACTACCTGCAAAACCACTTTGACGATCTCTTTCACGGTGTCATTGTCCTCGGCATGGATGGCAACTTTAGCGCCGAAGGGTTTGACGCTGCCAGTGCCCTAACAGCTATTCGCATCCCGATTTTTGATCTTTACGGCAGTGACGATCTCTTTTCCGTGATGAGCTCAAGTAAACGCCGCCGTACCATGGCAGTCAAAACCGACGGCAATACCCGTACCCACACCCAAAGTTCGGACTACGCTTTTGACTACAGCGATGATATTGCCAAAAAAATCACCTATCGCCAGTTTATGTTCCCCGCGACCGATCATAACTTTAGCCAGATGGAGCAACCGCTGCTGCAAAGGGTTGTCGGTTGGCTACGCCGCTACGCCCCGGGCAGTGAGATCCGCGTCGACGAAAACACCCTAACGCGCTGACCCTGCGACAGGCGCGATAACACCAGAGAGCGTTATGCCCCTACAACCTATTTTTCCAAAACAGATTAAACTCGTCAGCCAGTTGCTGGCTCTCTGCTTTATCTTCGGATTTAACCCGAAAATTCTAGCGCAGGAGGTGATGCTAAAGCCGGTTCCAGTTCAGACAATGGATGAAGGAGAGCTCACTTTTCTACGTGACCCTTCGCGGGAGATGACCCTAACAGAGGCAAAAGAGGCATGGCAGCAGGGGCGGTTTAAACAACTCAAAGCCAATCTTGGTCTAGGCTATACGCCCAACGCAGTCTGGCTGCATCTAACGCTGCATCAGCCGCAAAAGGAGTCAAAAGCCGAGGCATCTGCCTCGGCTTTTTTGCGTTATAGCGAAATTTATCGTGTCTGACCCCATTTCCCTCAGCGTCTTGTTAGGCCTCATCCCTCAATGCCATACTTGGCGCTAAACTGGCGCAACTCTTTTAGCATATGTTCTATTTCGGACTTCACATCCAAGGATATTTCACGCAGCCAGTATTTAACCGCAAGGTCATAATCT
>JADGBN010000007.1 GCA_015231435.1 Gammaproteobacteria bacterium | reverse complement strand
ACCGATAGCCATCAGGAGTTCACCTCATGTCCCTGCAGTCGCGTGATGTTGAATACATCGCCCACTTGGCTCGTCTCGCAATTGATGCGAGTGAAGTGCCACAATATGCCCAGAGCCTTTCCAGTATTCTTGATCTGGTCGATAGCTTGAACTCGGTGAATACCGAGACAATTGCCCCGATGTCGCACCCCCTAGCGATGGCGCAACGGCTGCGCCCAGATCTGGTTGATGCGAATCCGGGGGAGACGGGGCGTGACCAGTTTCAGGCGCATGCACCGCAGGTGAGTGACGGACTCTATCTGGTGCCGAGGGTCGTGGAATGATTTTTCAGCGCAATTTAGGTGAACATGCCGCTGCTTTAAGGGCAGGGGAGTATAGCAGTGTCGAACTGACGCAACACTACCTTGAGCGTATTTCGCGCTATGATCGGCGGCTTAACAGTTTTATCACGCTGTGTGCGGATCAGGCGCTGGCACAGGCCGCCGCCGCAGATACTCTGTTGGCGACGGATGCGGCGCAGACAATGCCTCTGTTGGGCATCCCCTTTGCCCATAAAGATCTCTTCTGCACCCAGGGGCTGCGTACCTCCAGCGGCTCAAAAATGCTCGACACATTTATCTCCCCCTATGATGCGACGGTTGTTGAAAAACTGGCGCAGGCGGGCATGGTGATGCTTGGCAAGACCAATATGGATGAGTTTGCGATGGGCTCATCCAACGAGACGAGTTTTTATGGCCCGGTGCGTAATCCGTGGCAGACCGAACGGGTGCCGGGGGGCTCCTCTGGGGGTTCCGCTGCCGCTGTGGCGGCACGTCTTGTGCCCGCTGCGACGGGTACCGATACCGGGGGATCGATTCGCCAGCCTGCTGCTTTGTGCGGGATCACCGGATTAAAGCCGACCTATGGTAGCGTGTCGCGCTATGGCATGATCGCCTTTGCCTCTTCACTGGATCAAGCCGGTCCGATGGCGCCTGCCGCTGCGGATTGCGCGCAACTGTTACAGGCGATGGCCGGTTTTGATGCTCGTGACTCAACTTCGTTACAACGTGAGGTTCCAGACTATAGCGCCACCCTTCACACCCCCCTAAACGGCGTGCGCATTGGGCTGCCCAAGGAGTACTTTGGTGAGGGGCTGGAGAGCGGCGTGGCGCTGCAGGTGGAGGCGGCATTAAAACTGCTGGTTGCGGCGGGTGCAACCTTGGTTGATATTTCGCTGCCCAACACCGCATTGGCGGTTCCCGCCTACTATGTGGTGGCGCCTGCCGAGTGCTCATCAAACCTCTCACGCATGGATGGGGTACGTTTTGGCCATCGTTGCAAAAACCCTGTCGATCTGGAAGACCTTTACAAACGCTCGCGGGGCGAGGGTTTTGGTGCCGAGGTAAAACGGCGCATTATGATTGGCACCTATGTCCTCTCCGCTGGCTATTATGATGCTTACTATCTGAAAGCGCAGCGCGTGCGACAACTCATTTGTGACGATTTTCGCCACGCCTTTACGATGGTCGATGTGATTGCCGGACCGACCTCGCCGACCACTGCCTTTAAGCTGGGTGACAAGGCGGATGATCCGGTGACGATGTATCTTTCGGATATCTATACCATTGCCGCCAATCTTGCCGGACTGCCCGGAATCTCGCTACCGGCAGGCTTCAGTGACGGCTTGCCCGTCGGGCTACAACTGGTTGGCAACTACTTTTCCGAGGGGCAGTTGCTGCAACTGGGGCATCAGTTACAGCAACAGAGCGATTGGCATTTACAGTTACCAGAGGAGTATCTGGCATGGCAGTAACGGCATGGGAGGTGGTGATTGGCTGCGAAATTCATGTGCAGCTGGCTACCCAGAGCAAAATTTTCTCTGGTGCGGCAACCGCTTTTGGCGCTGCACCGAATACCCAGGCGTGCGCGGTTGATTTGGGTTTGCCGGGCGTTCTGCCGGTACTCAATGGCGAAGCGGTGCGTTTGGCGGTTAAGTTTGGTTTGGCGATAGACGCTCACATTGAGCCCCACGCCGTCTTTGCGCGGAAAAACTATTTCTATCCAGATCTGCCCAAGGGGTATCAGATCAGCCAGCTTGAGCGTCCGATTGTCGGTGCCGGACATGTCGATATTTTGCTTGAGGAGGGTGTTCGTAAACGTATCGGTATTACCCGGGCGCACCTTGAGGAGGACGCCGGAAAATCACTTCACGAAGATTTTCACGGCATGACCGGGATTGATCTTAACCGTGCCGGTACGCCGCTGCTGGAGATAGTCTCCGAGCCGGATTTGCGTTCTGCCGCCGAGGCGGCAGCCTATATGCGCAAGATTCATCAACTGGTGCGCTACTTAGGCATTAGTGACGGCAATATGCAGGAGGGTTCTTTTCGCTGTGATGCCAATGTTTCGGTACGTCCGTTGGGGCAGGCTGAGCTTGGCACCCGCGCCGAGATTAAAAATATTAACTCCTTTCGCTTTGTCGAGCAGGCGGTTAATTATGAGGTAGAGCGGCAGATCGCGCTGCTTGAGTCCGGTGGCCGGGTGGTGCAGGAGACCCGTCTTTACGATCCTGACCGGGGTGAGACGCGCTCAATGCGTAGTAAGGAGGAGGCGAATGACTACCGTTATTTCCCTGACCCTGATCTGCTGCCCTTGGCGATTGATGCAAACTTTATCGAGGCAGTACGCGCTACCCTTCCAGAACTTCCCGAGGCGCGTTGTCAGCGTTTTATTCAAGAGTTGGGGTTATTGGAGTATGACGCCAATACACTCACCGCTTCACGCCCACTGGCAGACTATTTTGAGGCGGTCTGTGCCGCGGCAAAGTGTGATGCCAAGTTGTGCGCCAACTGGGTGATGGGGACGTTGAGTGCAGCGTTGAACCGTGACGCGATAAGCGTTGAGTCATCTCCTGTCTCTGCAGAGGCCTTGGCAGAGCTGTTGCGGCGAATTGCTGACCATACCATTTCTGGAAAGATCGCCAAACAGGTGTTTGATCTAATGTGGCAGGGAGAGGGGCGTGCCGATGCGATTATTGCGGATCGGGGTTTGCAGCAGATCACCGATAACAGTGCGCTGGAGGCGATGATTGCAACAACCATTGACGCTTATCCGCAACAGCGTGATGAGTATCGCGCCGGGAAAGAGAAGCTCTTTGGTTTCTTTGTCGGACAGGTGATGAAACAGACAAAAGGTCAGGCTAACCCTGCTTTGGTGAATGAAATTCTAACTATCAAATTAAAGGGTTAGCGCTGCGAAGCCGCTGCATCTGAGGAGCAATCCTACGGTTTTATCGCAAGGCATAAAAGCGTTAAGTTAGTAGTAATTTGATATGTATCAAAATATCCATTGAAAGAGGCGCGTCAATTTTATTGACGCGCTCTTCTTTGCGGCAGTAAACTCCTAAAGGTTAAGTTGCAGGGGAGATGTTTTGTCACCGTTATCCCTGCTGTTTTGCTTAAGCAGACAGTTTACTGTTTAGTTAATATTCAGTAAATATAATAATATTCTAATATAACAATAGAACGACTGGAGTATAAGGATGAGAGTTGTTTTTCCAACCCTTGCCATGTTATGGCTGCTGTCGCTTTCACTTTTCAGCCTCTCGGCGCAGGCCAGTGTTGCTGAGAATAAGAGCGCTACTCAAGAGAGTGTTGCCTCTGCAACAAAGCCCGGTGTGGAACCGATCCCCAACAAACGCTGTTACAAGTGTCATGATGATGAGGATGAGCCCACCTGGGAGTATGATGATGGTTCAGAGATCCACATTTATGTGAAGTCGGAGAAGTTTGAGGCGAGCGTTCATGGCGAGCAGAACTGTAACGGCTGCCATGAAAATGTGGTGCTGGAGAAGGGGGAGCATGAGGAGAAGATGCCGATAAAGGTCGGCTGCGTCTCTTGTCATACCGAACTTTTCGAAGCCGACAAGGGGAGTGCTGATCCGCAACATAAGCGCCTTGGCGTGGTGATGAAGCAGATTGACAGCTATATGCACTCGGTACATGCCCGTCCGAGTAAAGCGGATCAGTCGCGCACCAATGCGACCTGTCACGACTGCCATGATCCCCATAATGTCGGCACCCTGGGGAGTGAACAGCGCGCTGAACATCGCCTGAATAACCCGGAAGTGTGCGGCCGCTGTCATGAAAAGCAGAAGGAGGCCTATTTCACGTCGATTCATGGCAAGGCGGTGATTGAAAAGCAGAATGCGGATGCTGCGGTCTGCTCTGACTGTCATACCACCCACTCCATTCAATCTCCGAATGATGACACGATGAAGCTGACGATTACCCAAAACTGCGGTAGTTGTCATGAGGACTCATTAAAAACCTATCTCTCCTCATACCACGGGCAGGTCAACCGTCTGGGTTATGCCCATACTGCCAAATGTTATGATTGTCATGGCAGTCATGAGTTGAAGGCGATTGATGATCCCACCTCAAAGGTGCATCAGGATAATCGTCTGGAGACCTGTCGCAGCTGTCATGAGGATGCACCGGAGGGATTCCTTGGCTTTCATGCCCATGGCAATGCCGATGATTTTGAGCGTTATCCTGGAATATACATCACAGCCAAGTTTATGAATGCCCTAATTATTGGCGTCTTCATCTTCTTCTGGACCCATGTCGTTCTCTGGTTCTTCCGCGAGTTTCGTGATCGTCAGCAGGGTAAGGGGTATATTCCGCCGATCCAGGGGGAGACGGTCTATTTCCGTCGCTTCACCGTCAGCTGGCGCATTATTCATCTGCTCTTTGCGATGAGTACGATGACCCTAGTGCTGACCGGTTCGACACTGCTCTTCTCCCATACGGCATGGGCGAAGTTTGTTATGGCGATGCTTGGCGGACCCCAGATTGAGGCAATTATCCATCGTACCGCAGCGACCATCTGGTTAACGGTCTTCTTTGTCCACTTCGCCGTTGCCATTGTTAATATCATTCGCAGTGGCAAGAAGTTCCGCTGGTTTGGTCCTACCTCGATGGTGCCCAACTGGCAAGATCTGCGCGATGTGATAGCGATGTTCCGTTGGTTCTTCGGCAAGGCAGAGCGTCCGCACTTTGACCGTTGGAGCTACTGGCAGAAGTTTGACTATTGGGCTCCCTTCTGGGGTGCAGGGGTCATTGGTTTAAGTGGTATTATGCTTTTCTATCCCACTTTAACCGCCACCATCTTGCCGGGATGGATGTTTAATATTGCCACGATTATCCATGCTGAAGAGGCACTGTTAGCAACTATCTTCCTGTTTACGGTGCACTTCTTTAATGCGCACTTCCGTCCGGATAAATTCCCGATGAGTACGACTATCTTCACGGGTTCAATTCCGCTGGATGAGTTTAAGCATGAGCATAAGCTGGAGTATGAGCGTTTGGTAGCGAATGGCGAACTTGATAAATATCTTGTGAGCAAGCCTTCACGTCTGCTGACAACTGGTGCAAATATATTGGCTATCTTCCTGATATTTGTAGGTTTGTCACTGTTGACGCTGGTGTTGATTGGTTATCTCTCCATGCATTGAGTCGGATCGCCCACAGCTGTTCATTCGGCTGTGGGCGCTCTTCTGTTTGCTCTTTAATTTAAGGATAAAATTGATGAACCGAGGTTTTAGCACGCTCTCTTTGAGCCTTTTAGCGCTCTCGATGCTGCTGGGTTCAGTTGCCCAGGCAGAGATCACTGCGGTCGATGCGGTTGTTATTGAAGCGCTACAAAAAACCCCTGATCGTGATAACGGTAAAAGGCTCTATTACGCCTGCGCCGTTTGCCATACCCCCGAGGGGTGGGGGTCACCGTCAGGTTACTACCCGCAAATTGCCGGACAGCATCGCAGTGTGTTGTTAAAGCAGTTAGCCGATATCTATAAAGGCAATCGTGATAATCCGACGATGTCCCCCTTTACCACATCGCTTTTTAAGCTTGGGAGTCAGGCCCTTGCCGATCTTGCCGCTTATATTGAAGCGTTGCCGATGGTTCCTAATAACAGCCTTGGTATGGGTGGCGATGGTTTAGTTAGCGGTAAAAAGCTCTATGAGGATAACTGCCAAAATTGCCATGAAGCCAATGGTGAAGGGAAAGCTGCGGAGTTTTATCCGCGCATTCATGGGCAGCACTTTCGCTATTTGCAGCGCCAGATGGTGTGGATAAAAAATGGCAAACGCCGTAACTCTGATAAGGAGATGGTAGAGCAGGTACACAATTTCAGTTATGCCGATATTGATGCCGTCTCTGATTATGTCTCGCGCATGAAGCCTGAGCAGTCTCGTCTTGCGGATCACCTTGATTGGCGTAATCCCGATTTTCGTGCCGGTTTTAAAACCGTGCCGCGTGAGTAGGGCTGGCCGAGTTAATGGCAACGCCTTGCTTTCTAATTTAACCACAGGAACAGATGATGATTATTAATTTACGCAAAAAACTGACGCAATTAACACCGCTACTGCTCTTGCTGTCGCTCTCTCCGGCACTTTACGCTGATGCGCAGCTAGATGAACAGTTGCTTGATGTCGCCGCCTCGGGAACTCAGGCGCAGCTGCAGATGTTAATTGAGAAGGGGGCCAATATTGATGCCCCGGGTAAGTTTGGTAAACGTTCTTTAATGTTTGCTGCCGAAGCTGGGCATGTCGATATGGTTGCGGTGCTGCTCTCCTATGGTGCTGAGGTGAACGCCCGTATGCGCACCGGTGAGACTGCCTTAACGATGGCGGTTGAGGCAGGGCACTCTGAGGTGACGGCGCTACTAATTGAGATGGGGGCTAACGTGCATGATCGTACCCGGACAGGCTTAGACTCCCTGATGATTGCAGCGCGTGACGGTAATGCCAACATTGTCGCCCAGTTACTGCAGTTCGGTGCGGATGTGCGATCTTCCGATCAGAAGGGGAACTCAGCCCTAATGTATGCGGTGTTAGGTGAACATGTTGACGTGGTTGATGCGCTGTTCAGATATAGCAATCAGGTGGCACCCTGTGTTCCCAATAATATTGGTATGACCTCGCTAATGGTTGCCCTAACCAAGGGTAATCAGGTGATTATTGAGATGCTGCTTAAGCGTTCTAAAAACGTAGATTTTCAGGATAACTTCGGGGCAGCAGCACTGCACTATGCCGCGCAATATAACAATGCGCGTGCGGCGGTCTATCTGGTGGAAAAACTTGGCGCAAAGCTAGATATTCAGGATGCAGATAATGCCACACCGCTCTTTTATGCGGCTCGTGAAGGCCATAGTGAGGTGATCACCTATCTGTTAAGCAAGGGTGCAGACAAGGGTATTACCAATCGTAACGGTAAACGCGCTGCTGAGGTTGCCCAAGCCGCTAACAAACTGAAGGTTGTGGAGTTGTTGCAATAGCTGACTACTAAAAGGGTGGTGGCGCGCTGCCACTACCCTTTATTTATCTTCCTGTTTGCGCCGAAAATTACCCTGTTTGATCTCTTTTCTGCTAAAGCGGAAGAGGGAGAAGTTTTCACCGCTACCACGGTTTAACTTTTCACCAAGTTCAATGTACTCTTGACCACTATGATGGCTGACCAGTGCCTGATCGCCGCTGTTAAAGATAGTAATAGGGGCGAGCAGCGTCTCTACCTGCTGATTTTGGTGATGGTAATTTAATATTAGCGAACGCCGAGGTTGACCGCCTTTTCCCTGCTTGTCGATGCGTTTAAGCACAATAGGTGTGACTTCAGGGGTGATCACCCTAACTCCAGCCTCAACCGATCCCTTGCCATGACAGTTAATCCAGCGAATAACGCCTATGAGTTCATAGGACTCTTGACCGTTTTTGCGTACCTTAACCAGTTCACCAACATTAATGGTTGATTCACTCGCAGCAGAAGAGACAATACGAAAGCCACCTGCGCTCTCATCAAGAATCTGCCATTGGCTACTATTAATGACCTCATCTTCTTTACCGCCCAACTTGTTCTCTTCAGCAATTTCAAAGCTGTGGGTAAAAATGTCGCTGTTCTGTTTTCTGTCGACACCGCTAAAATCATTTTTGTCGATCATGTAGCGCATCGTTTCGCTGGAGCTTTGATCCCAAAAATCGACGATGCGGGCTTCAGGGTCATCAGGGGAGACGGCTGCGGCTTTGAACTGTGCACTTTTACCGGTTGACATCAGTTTGTCACCGGTGAGCTGAAGGGTCTGTTTATGAATATTGGTAAGACCAGAGATAATTTCGACATACTCAGGATTACTCACATCAGAACTCATGCGACGCCCGCGGTTTGGTAATTTTTTCCAAGATATTTCAAGGCGTTGATATAGATCTGCCGAGAGTGTATTCAGATCAGAGATATCACAGAGAATACTCTCCTGTCGGGTGGCACTGTATTGCAGATAAGCAATCAGCCGACGGGTATCCATTAGCAGCGTGGTCCCCGGGTTAAAGCTACTATTTTGCAACTCAAGATAGGCGGGGCCTTTATCCTGCTCGCGATCAACAAGAAAGGATGCGTTATCAACGAGATTATCCTGACAGGGGGTGAGATCGAGAAGCTGCCCCATATCCTTGAGAATGCTAAACAGTACGATGATCTCCTTTTGTGCCAGGCGCGAGGTGGAGGCGGTGGCAATTAGCAGAATCTGTTTATAGATCTGGGTGATGGTGGTATCACGCATACTCGAACGGATATTGTCCTCAATCGGGATATTGTGAACATCCAGTGCCTCGGCATAGCTGTAGAGATTATGAACTATTCGCCAGTGTCCATTAGGGGGGGTCCCATAGAGCTGGTGGCTGTTAAGGTTGATAAGTGACGCGTAGCGTATCGCCCGACTGGCGATTAGTGCAGTGACCTTTTTACGGCGAAAAAAAGCGTGGCGCTGCTGGTAGTCATGCAGGGTGAGCCGATAGGCGGTGCAAATTTCACTGCAGAGGGAACGCAGATCCTGTGCCATTTTGGCATGTCTTTCACCAATCGGAAACTCCACAGATTTAAGACTATTCTCTAACGCCACTAAGGGGATATTAATCGGTTCACGCACCTTTTCTAAAAAAGCGAGGCGATCGTTCCACGGCCAGCGTTGCTGATTACTTTGACGTAGCGCGGTCAGTACCAGTTGCTGCGTCTCCTGAGGGTGGCCTAAAGGCAGGTCGTTACACCAACTGCTGACATGGCGCTCTTTAAGGCTAAAACTGGTTTTATCAGGTGAGGTCAGGGCAGGAAGATTAAATAGTTCCATTTCCATCCGGCGTCGCTCCTATTTTTATGGTCGGTAGTGGGTTGGTTTGGATGTGCTGTTAGTTATTTTCGTTCGTAGCGAAAACGTGCATAGGTTTCGCATTGCGTGATAACCGGACCAAGGATTATCTGATAACGTTGCTCCGCCTCGATAAGTGTCATCTGATCCCCTGTGCGAACACCACAAAGAGGGAGAATGATACTCTCTTCTTGATTAAGAATAGTGAGTTCTGGAAGCAGCAGCGCACGAATAAGCCGGTTAACACTGCTGCTATTATCGCCGATTTGTACAATCGCTGCTGAACCACTGGGTGAGATAACCTCCATACCGAGTTCGGTATCGCCATTTTTATGAAAATTCAGCCAGCGAATCGTAGCAATCGAGCGATGTCGATCATCTTCATGACGCGCAATACTTAAGAGTTCGCCGACACGCACCCCAGAGGAGACATGGGCATCGGTAATAATACGAAAACCTCCCGCACTCTCATTCAGAATCTCCCATGGGTGGTGCTGGTTTTGCTCGCTGGCAACGGTGTTATCGCCACTGTAGAGAAACTCCTCAAAGAGGTGGATGTTATTTCCCGCAAGCACCGTGCCGTAAGAGATATCGGTGCCCTGGTTATCTGGGTGATCATCCGCAATAATTAGTTTGGCGTATTGGCGGTGTATGGCGGGCAGGCCTGAAAGAATAACCAGTTTGTTGTTATTTTCAATATTGCGGCGTTGAAAATGGCGCGTTGGCAGCGATTTCCAGGCCTGGCGAACATGTTTAATGGTCTCAAGAGAGACCCCCAAAGTGGCCTCTTCACAGGGTGTGTCACTCTCTTTTTCTTGACAGAAAGCGATCACTTTACTCATTTTTTCAACCAGCTTTCGAGTATCAATGGTGAGGCAGCGATTAGCACTACACTCCCCTTTAAGACGCTCTTTGTAAATCGGGCCACTATCCCTATTAACCTCAATAACAAAGGTTGCCTCGATAATATTCTCTTTACTCCAGGATTTAATCATGACGCGGCGCCCCCAGTAGGAGAGCGCCTTAAAGAGTTGCTGAATATTTTTTTGTGCCAGACGTGAGGTGGAGGCACAATTTAACATGAGAAGCTGTTGATATAGAATAATGGTGATCGGGGAGAAGTTTTCACCGGGCGGTCTCTTGCCCTGACTGATATCGAGATCAGCGACCTTCTCCTGTGAGGCAATTAATACCAGGGTGTTTAGCTCTTCCCAACGCCCGGGACGAATATCGCTGTAAATGTTGTGTGACTGGAGTATCGAGTGGGCAATGTAGAACACCGCGCGGTAGATAATAAGTGCGATATCTTTTTGTTTTTGAAAAAACTTAAGTCGGTTACGGTAGTCACTTAGGGTGATTTTATAGCCGTTGTTCATTTCGCTGCAGAGGAGCTCATAGCTGTCGATATAGCGTTGCCCTTTTTCCGAAATAGGGAAGCTGATATCGTTAATATTACTGTTTAGGGCTGTGAGCAGTGTATTCACTGTTTCGTGAATGGACTCAAGAAAGGTGAAGCGCGTATCCCATGGGTGCAGGGTGCGGTTCACGTTGTGTAACGCATGGTGAATAATTCGTGATGCTTCGAGGTGATCGCCTAGCGGAAGTTGCTGTAGCCAGGCTTTAATCATGCGGGGAGAGATATCAAAGTCAAAGCGGGTGCGGCGATTTTGTGAGGTAATATTGAGACTGTAGCTCCTTACCTCGGCATTATCACTGATAATATCATTGTCTGTTCCGCTAGCCATTGCCTATCCCCTTTGCTAATTGTCCCAGTTATGGTTGGTAGTATGGCGCTTTATAGGGGGTTCCTGCAACATCCTGAACCACTTTAGGCATTAAATACCCCGGTAACTGGCTTTGTAGTGACTTAACTAATGCCGCCTCCTTTTCAGGGTTAACCGCAAAGTGGGAGACTCCCCGTGCATGATCAAGGCGATGCAGGTAGTAGGGGAGAACACCGTTACGAAACAGGGTGTGACTGAGTGTTTTAAGTGTCGTCAGCGAATCATTCACCCCGCGCAGTAGTACCGATTGGTTAAGGAGCACGACACCGCTCTCCTTAAGTTGGTGAATCGCCGTTAATGCCGCGCTGCCAAGCTCCTGTGGATGGTTGCAGTGAATCACTAGCACCGGTTGCAGCGGCGTGTGTGCAAGTTCTCTTAGATGGTTAAGCAGCTCCGGGTCGATTCGCTGGGGCATCACTACCGGTACGCGACTATGAATACGCAGGGTGGTGAGATGGGGGATCTTGCCAAGCGCTGCGATAACTTCAAATAGGCGCTGGTTGCTCACCATCAGCGGATCACCACCACTTAACACAACCTCACTTATCTCATGATGAGCAGTAATATAGTCAAGCGCCTGTTGCAGGTGGCGGTGACTGAGTTGATGATCGCGGTAGGGAAAGTTGCGGCGAAAACAGAAGCGACAGTGGATCGGGCAGCTGTTGGTGAGCAGTAAAAGGACCCGACCGTGGTATTTATGAATCAGCCCCGGCGATGGCGAGGCAGCCAAATCGCCAACGGCATCATCACAGTAGTTCGGGTCAGGCTGGCGTTCATCGGTTAACGGTAAGACTTGCCGCAGCAGTGGGTCATCGGGATTTGCGGGGTGTATCCTCTGCAAAAACGCCGCATTGACCCGCAGCGGAAACTCCGCTGCAGTGGGCTGAAAAGTGCCGCTTAAATTTTCCGGTAGTTGCAGGGCGTGAAGCAGGGAGGCGGGGGCGGTGATCGGCGCAGTCTGCTGTGAGTTTTTTCTTTTTATCATGGGAAGAACAAAAATAGTTAGCACCGCTGCAATTTCAAGGATGAAGGGTCTAACCCCAAACGACTTGGAAATACAGGTAGGCGGCAAGGTTGCGAATCCCCATGAGCATAGATAAGCTATGTGATTGGGGTGAGCGACTGCAGACAACGACCCTGCAATTTCAAGTGGAAAGGGTATATTGCCGCTGCGTATCACGTTATCATATACCATTATTGACCTATTACAGTAGAGGGTACGATGGCGAATTACGGCAGTAACGAACTAAAACGTGGAACGAAGATTCTGGTTGATGGCAATCCCTGCAATATTGTTGAAATCGAGTTTGTCAAACCGGGGAAGGGACAGGCGTTTACCCGTGTCAAGATTCGTAATCTGATTAACGGTCGAGTGGTGGAGAAGACCTTTAAATCAAACGAAACCATCGAGTCGGCTGATGTGATAGATGTCGAAATGCAGTATCTCTATAACGATGGTGAGCTTTGGCACTTTATGGAGCCGACCTCCTTCGAGCAGATCGCCTGTGATAAAAGTGCGGTGGGTGAGGAGTATAAGTGGCTAAAGGAGCAGGATAGCTGCATGGTCACCCTGTGGAATGGCGCACCTATTTGCATCGTTCCCCCTAATCATGTGATTTTAAAAGTGGTTCATACGGAACCTGGGGTGCGCGGTGATACCGCCCAGGGTGCGACCAAACCGGCAACCTTGGAGACGGGCGCCGAGATCCTTGTGCCACTTTTTGTCGATATTGACGATCTGTTAAAGGTGGATACCCGCAGCGGCAGCTATATTGCGCGAGCCCGCGATTAGCAAATCCTCTCTGTTTGGCGGTGACGCCAACCTCTGGCAGCCTACGGCCACCCTGCTACGGTTGCAGCAGCGCGCCGCGCTGTTACAGCAGTTGCGCCGCTTTTTTGCTGAACGTGGGGTGCTGGAGGTGGAGACACCGCAGCTCTCCCACGCCGCTAACAGCGATCCCTATATTGAAAGTTTTGCGCTAGGCGCGGCAGCGCGACAGGAGTCTCTCTATCTTCACACCTCGCCAGAGTTTGCCATGAAGCGGCTTTTGGCGTCAGGTGCGGGTGCAATCTATCAGATTTGCAAGGTCTTTCGTCAGGGCGAGGAGGGACGCCTGCATAATCCTGAGTTCACCATGCTGGAGTGGTACCGCCCCGGTTTTGCTTATCGCCAGTTAATGGATGAGGTAGAGGCACTGTTATCCCGGCTGCTGCCCTCCGCGTTTGGCTTGCAAAACGGTGAGGCTGCCGAGCGGTTAAGTTATGGTGAGGTGATGCAGCGCTATGCTGCGGTTGATCCCTTTTGCGCCACACCAGCGATGCTGGACGCCGCAGTGGCTGCTGCCGGTATAGATCTTGTGCAGCGTCCAGAAGCAGCGCCGCTAGATCGCCAGCAGCAGCTTGATCTGTTGCTGACCCATGTTGTCGATCCGGCGCTGAAGCGAAACCATAAGGTTCTCTTTATCTACGATTTTCCAGCGGCGCAAGCCTCTCTGGCACGGCTTAGTGATGCTAACCCTGAGGTTGCGGAACGGTTTGAACTCTATTTGAACGGCATTGAGATAGCGAACGGTTTTGCCGAACTCACAGATGCCGCAGAACAGCAGCGCCGCTTTCATGCCGAGTTAGCGTTGCGTCAACAGCGGGGGCAGCCCTGCTTCCCGATCGACAACCACTTTCTCAATGCCCTCGTGCAGGGTATGCCCGAGGCGTCGGGGGTGGCATTGGGGGTCGACCGGCTTCTGTTGGCGATAAGCGGTGCCGATTCCTTGGCAGAGGTTATGGCATTTCCTTTTGATCGGGCGTGAACTGCGCAAGCGCCTCACCCATGCGTACTTTGCTGCCGATCATGATTTTTTCATCCCACTTCAGTTCAGGGTTGGCAATAAGAAGAATCACGGTTGATCCCATATTAAAGCGCCCCATCTCCTCCCCCCGTTGCAGTCGCGGGGCAGTGAGTTCAGCGTAGCTCCATGCGCGGGGGAGTTTGCAGCTAGGGGGGGTCACTTCACCTGCCCAAACCGTCTCAATACTGCCAACGTTCACGGCACCGACCAGCACCTGGGCGAAGGGGCCGCGATCACTGTCAAACAGGGTGATAACGCGTTCGTTTTTCGCAAAGAGGCGGTTAATCGTCGCTGCGGTGGCAAGGTTGACGCTAAAGAGGCGTCCGGGAACATGAATCATCTGCCGCAATAGACCATCAAGCGGTTGATGAATGCGATGGTAGTCGCGAGGGGAGAGATAGATAGTGATAAAGTGTCCCTTGCTAAACTGCTCACTGACGGCGGGTACGGTCGCAAGGAGTTCGGCAACGCTATAGTCGTGTCCTTTGGCCTGAATAATGCGGCCATTGCGAATTGCACCGAATTGGCTCACCATGCCATCGACTGGGGAGATAATGGTATTGCTGTTCCCGGCGATAGGACGACACTCCGGCTTAAGGGCGCGGGTAAAAAAGGCGTTAAAGTGCAAAAACCCTTCCGCTTGCTGAATTTGCGCTTCGGCAAGGCTAATCTGAAAGAGGCGCATAAAGAGCCGGATAAGTCGGTTTTTAACCGCCGGAGACTCAATGCGCATCAACCGATAGGTGAGACGCGAGATAAGGTGCCCTGGCATTAGGTATTGTGGATACCCTTTAAGCATATCGATAAGTGTCAAATGAATCTCCTGTGAAGGTGTGTCAGGGGTTGCCAGTATGAACAAAATGGCGATACGGTAGGCGTTATTATCGCATGAGTCGCCTTCTATTTTCAGGAAAGGGTGAATGGCTAAAAATAAAATGAGTTATCTCTGTAGCGCCTGTGGCAGTGAGAGCCCGAAGTGGGCTGGGCAGTGCGGCGACTGTGGTAGCTGGAACAGCCTGCAAGAGCAGCTTTTCACGACGCCACCGACGCCGGATCGTTTTACCGGATATGCCGGTGGCGGCGCAGAGCAACGGGTGATTTCGCTGGCGCAGATTGAGGCGAGTGATGTCACCCGCATTAGTGTCGGAATGGGCGAGTTTAATCGGGTGCTTGGCGGCGGTTTGGTACCGGGATCGGTGGTGCTCATTGGGGGTAACCCGGGGATTGGTAAATCGACCCTGTTACTGCAGACCATTGGCACCCTTGCTGAGTCGCTGGGGGTGCTCTACATCACCGGTGAGGAGTCACCGCAGCAGGTCAGTTTGCGGGCGCAGCGGTTGAAGCTGGCGCCGGCAAAGATCCGTATGCTGGCAGAGACGCAGGTGGAGCGTATTCTCAATGCGATTACCCTTGAGAAGCCGGCAGTGGTGGTAATTGACTCTATTCAGACCATCTACAGCGAGCAGATCCCCTCTGCGCCGGGTTCGGTGACCCAGGTGCGCGAAAGCAGTACGCGTTTGGTACGTTATGCCAAAGAGCGCGGCGTGGCAATTTTTATTGTTGGTCATGTGACTAAAGATGGTCAGCTGGCGGGGCCGCGTATTCTTGAACATATGGTGGATACGGTTCTCTATTTTGAAGGGGAGAGTAACAGCCGGTATCGGGTGATTCGCGCCTTTAAAAACCGTTTTGGCGCGGTCAACGAACTTGGGGTTTTTGCCATGACTGATCTGGGGTTGAAGGAGGTGGCAAATCCGTCCGCACTGTTTCTCTCCAATCGTGAGGAGAATACCAGCGGCAGTGCGGTGATGGTGACGCTGGAGGGGAGTCGGCCGTTGCTGGTTGAGGTGCAGTCGCTGGTAGATGAGAGCAGTCTTGGTAATCCACGGCGGGTCACTGTGGGGTTGGATGGTAATCGTCTGGCCATGCTGTTGGCAGTGCTGCACCGTCATGCAGGTATTCAGACCTTTAATCAGGATATCTTTGCCAATGTGGTGGGTGGGGTGCGGGTCAATGAGACGGCGGCTGATCTGGCACTGGTGCTGGCAATTTATTCAAGTTTGCGCGACAGACCGTTACCACAGCGTCTGGTTGTTTTTGGTGAGATCGGTCTCTCTGGGGAGATTCGCCCCGTACCTAATGGTGAGGACAGAATTCGTGAGGCGGCGAAGCATGGCTTTAATCGGGCCATTGTTCCTGCAGCTAACCTGCCGCGAAAAACCATTGCCGGCATCGAGGTGCAGAGCGTTAAACGTCTCGCCGATGCGTTTGACTATCTGTAATGCGGTTAACTTAGGCTGAAGATCATCACGACATTGGCTATTTTAATCGAGTCGCCATTGTTGAGCATGACGGCAGTTTCGCTCAGGTCAACGCCGTTGACCGAGGGGATGCTCGGACCCTCAAGGTGGGAGAGATAAAAACCGTCATCGCGATGGGCAATGAGATCCATCTGTACGCCTGCTTTGCCGATATGGTTAAGGGCGCGTTTAAGGTTAACCGTCTTGCCAATATTCTTGCCGCTCATTAACTGTAACCAAGCGGAGCGTTGATTCTCGTTTTTACGAAAAATAGGGTCTGGCGGTGCATCGCTTTTGCTTTTATTAAACTGGTAGATTATCTGATATTTGCCGATTTCAATCAGATCTTCGTGTTGCAGTGGGCACTCAATCACTTTACTACCATTGACATTCACCGCATGTTCGGCCTCAAGATTGAGCAGAGTGGTGACATCATCCACCGTGGTGAGTTGTAAGTGGCGTGGCCGCAGGGCAAGCGTGTCAACGCTAATATCACAGGCAGGGTCGGTGCCAATGGTTATGGTACCGTTGCGAAGTGTTTGCTGGGCGATGGTTTTATCGCGGAACTTTAAGGTAATCTGTGACATGGACGGACTATAACCAAGTAAATTATAAAGTAAAGAGATTTATACCCTTTCTAGTTGAAATTGCAGGGTCGCTGGCTTCAGTCGCTCACCTCAATCACTTAGGTTGTCTAAGCTCATGGGACTCTTGCCTTTACCGCCTACCTGAGTTTCCAATAATTTTGGGTCGATTAATCGCTGCCGATTATATCAGAGTCATGGCAATGGTCACTCTTTTACTGGGGATGACGGCTGTTATCCGGGGTGAAGGTGATGGGCAGGGTGAAGATCTCTCCCTGCCGCTGGACGGTGAGCGTCGTCTGATCCCCCATGCTGTAACTTTTTACCTCATAGAGCAGATCAAAGGATTCGTTAAGTGCAGCATCACCGAGTTTAAGCAGTCTATCGTCGGGCAGTACGCCCGCTGCTGCCGCCGCCGAGCCAGGGACGATTTTAGTGACCCGCAGTCCGCCAGTTAATACGGGATCTGCAGCGGTGGTGACTTCGCTCTGTGGCTCAAAAGCAACGCCAAGTCGTGCCTCCTGACGTTTTTCTGCCTCATAACGTTGATAGACAAGATAGTCAGCAGCAGGCATGGGAAACTGTGGCAGGTCAACCTGCATCAGGCGGGGTTCACGCCCTGCCGCCACTTCAATGGTGCGGCTGCTAATAATGCTGTAGGGGATGGGGAGGCGGCGAAAGACACGACGCGGAATACCAAAGCCGTACTCCACATGCCAGGCGCCGGCGACAATGACCAGATGTTGCTGCGGCTGCTGTTGCAGATAGGCGACAATGGTTGCTGCCATCGTCTCATCCCAGCGACTCTGCTGGTAGTGAAAACGTGGCAGCGTCTGCGCATCTTGGCCATCATGGCCGCCGAGAATGGCCTTCACCATCGCCTGGTGATAGGGGTCGTTTAAATCAATTTCGGGATCAGTGGCAGGGTCGCTGTTTTTGTCATGATTTAGGGCGATAAGCGGGATCTGCGCCTCGCGGGCAAAGTTAAGCAACGCACGGTAGTGATCAAATGACGATCCCCAGCCACGGCTATACCATTGGCTCTCTTTTAAAAAAGCACGCTCATCAAGCTCTCCGGCAATCCAGCGATTGAGTACCGGCTGCTGGCTGTGGCTAAACATCTCTAACCCAATTGCGGTGTTGTTTGGGTGCGCATGGTTAACTGCGGTGACAATATCGAGCTCTAACTGATGTGAGGCAGGGTTGTCGTGAAGTTCACCAACATAGACAAGGGGCGAGTGAACGATATTTTGTAACAGGCGCTGCCGGTCAAGGTAATAGCCGCTGCGCAGGTGCAGAATATCGCCGACTTCTGCCTCGCGTTGCGGCGGATAGGGGAGATCGCCCTCTCCTAGGGGTTGATGGCTGCAGCCGTAAAGTTGCAGTGTAAGCGGCAGTGTGAGCAGCAAGAGGAGTCGTTTCATGCGCACAAGTTACCAGTCTGGGGGGGTAATTGCATCTTTTTTTGTCACTCAGGCATAATGCGGGGCTATTTGCAGCGTTGAGGAGTGTTCATGGAGTATCTAAATCGTCAGGCGCAGCGGCGTTTCTATTTTGAGAGCTGGCAAGGTGCGCAGCGGGGTGAACCGCTAACCCCCTTACAGCAGCAGGTGGTTGCGGTTGTGGCACTGCATCCTGAGTATCATGCGATTATTGCGGGGGGGGAGGCGCTGCTGGAGGCGGAGTTTCCTCCCGAACAGGGGCAGAGCAACCCCTATTTGCATATGGGGCTGCATCTGGCGCTGCAGGATCAGATCCGTACCGACAAGCCGCCCGGGGTGGCGCAGATCTATGCCCAGTTACAGCAGCGTTTACAGGGCGATCACGCGGCGGAGCATCTGATGCTTGAGGTATTGGCGGAGACGCTCTGGCAGCAGCAGCGCAGTGGCGTTGCCATTGAACCGCTGCTCTATCTGGAAAGGTTGCGCCAATTATAGTTTTCTTAAAGGATGGCGGCTCTTTTACCTAAAAATAATCTTTACACCCCATAAGTATCTTCTATAATCACAGCTCTTGGCAGGTGACGCTTGTGCTGCCCCAAACTGCGGCTTATGTAGCGAGCATAATCGCGAAAATAAAACGGATCTGGAATATATCTGAGGAGAGTAGAGGTGGCAGACAGAAGATTGCAGGTATTCTACACCGTTGCCAAGACGTTAAGTTTTACCAAAGCGGCAGATCAGTTACATATGACGCAACCTGCAGTGACCTTTCAGGTGCGACAGCTGGAGGACTACTTTAATACCCGCCTTTTCGATCGTACCCATAATCGCATTAACCTGACGGCGGCGGGAGAGGCGGTCTACCGCCATGCGGATGGCATCTTCACCCTCTATGCCGAAATGGAGGATGCGGTACGCAATCTGACGGGAAATGTTAGCGGCGTGTTGCTGCTGGGTGCGAGTACCTCAATTGCCGAGTATATGCTGCCCTCTCTGCTGGGTAATTTTAAGGCGATTTTTCCCGATGTCTCGATTCGTCTGCAAGTCTCCAACTCGGAGAATATTGTCGCGATGATCGAAAACAACATCATTGACCTCGGTGTGGTTGAGTCGCCAGTGAATAACAAGAGTCTGGTGGTCGATATCTGCCGTATGGACAAGATGGTGCTGGTGGTGCCGACCAACCACCCCCTTGCCAAATTGAAGGTGGCACCGATTGAGGTTCTTGTCGAGTACCCCTGTATCTGTCGCGAGGAGGGTTCGGGAACGCGTGAGGTGATGATGGAGGCGCTAATTGCCGCCGGTGCTGATTTGGATAAAATTAATGTGGCGATGGAGTTGGGTAGTCCCGAGGCGGTTAAGGGTGCAGTGGAGGCAGGCATGGGGATCTCTCTGCTCTCGGAGGCGACCATTGCCAAGGAGCTGGCGCTAAAAACGTTGGTGGCGATTGATCTGGCAATCCCGATTGAGCGCCCCTTTACCATTGTCCATAAAAAACAGAAGTTTCGTATGAAGGTGATGGATAAACTCCTCGATTTTATTCAAAACTACTGTATCGAAGCGGGGATAAAGAAAAAGCGGGGAGTGAAGCGTTAAGTGCTACCTATGACGGCAATGCAGCGCCGCCCCTCGGCGACCGAGCAGCAGCTGCTAACACTATTTCGACAACTTTGCGATGCTGATCAGCAGATGCTGTTAAGCTATGCCGAGTTTCTCCAGAGCCGCAATTGTCAGGTGCAGGCGCAGGTGCCTGACCCAAAAGAGATCGCCCGCCCTGAGACCGAGAGTGTCATAGGTGCCATTAAACGTCTGTCGCTCTCCTTCTATATGATTAACCGAGATGATCTGCTGCATGAAACTTCAGAGCTAATGACCCAACACCTCATGCAGGGTCGTGATGCGTCAGCGGTGATTGATGATCTCGAGCAGCTGTTTCAGCGTCACTATCGCAAACTGTCGGCTGTCACGCCCCATTCGTCGTCATAACTTTAAATTTACAGATAGCTGATAAAACCATGTTTAAGTTGATTCGTCTCTGGTTTGACCGTAATTTTTCCGATCCGCAACTCGTGCTCATGTTGGTTATTCTCACCCTTATCTTTAGCGCTGTGCTGCTTTTGGGGAAGATGCTCATGCCGGTTTTTGCCAGCATCGTGATCGCCTACCTGCTGGAGGGGGTGGTTCATTTTCTCTCACGCAAAGGGAGTAACCGGCTGTCAGTGGTGCTGCTGGTTTTTCTTGTTTTTATGAACTTTCTTGTTTTTATCTTTATCTTCCTTGGCCCGCTGATGTGGCGGCAACTTGGGGAACTGATTCGTGAGGTGCCCAACTACCTGAATTTGGCACAAATCAAGATTTTAGGCATTATTCAGAATCTGCCGATGGTTAGCGAGGAGGACTTTAATACCGTGGTACGGAGCTTACAGCGCGAAATTGCGATGTCCGGTCAGGGGTTACTAAGTTTTTCACTGGCATCGATTCCGGGTTTAATCACCCTGCTGGTCTATCTTATTCTGGTGCCGATGCTGGTCTTCTTTTTTCTTAAGGATAAAGAGCGGATTCTCTGTTGGAGTGTCAGCTTTCTGCCGCAAAAACGCGATCTGATAACGGCCGTCTGGAGCGAGGTGGATCAGCAGATTGGTAACTATGTGCGTGGCAAGTTTTGGGAGATTGTTATTGTCGGCGTAGTGACTTATATCGCCTTTGCCATTCTTAATTTGAAGTACGCGCTTCTTCTTGCGGTTTTGGTCGGGCTTTCGGTGGTTATCCCCTATGTCGGGGCGGCTCTGGTGACCATTCCAGTCGCCGCTGTCGCCTACTTTCAGTGGGGATGGAGCAGTGAGTTTGGCTGGTTACTGGGGATCTACGCCGTAATTCAGGCGCTTGATGGCAATATTTTGGTGCCGTTGCTCTTCTCTGAAGTGGTCAATTTGCATCCGGTTGCGATTATAGTTGCGGTTCTCTTTTTCGGTGGCTTGTGGGGTTTTTGGGGCGTCTTTTTTGCGATACCGCTGGCAACCATGGTTAATGCCATTCTCACCTCCTGGCCGAAACCTGAAGCGGACGAGGTTAGTGATACATGCGTATTGTCGCTTTAGAGAGTTCGGGGGATGCCTGCTCCCTAGCGTTGTGGCAGGATGGAACGCTAGTCGCCAGCTGGTTGGAGATTGCGCCGCGACAGCATACACAGCTGCTGCTGCCGCAGCTGGAGCGGTTATTAACCGCTGCAGAGTGGTCCTTAAACCAGTGTGACATGATCGCTTTTGGTGCCGGCCCCGGTGGTTTTACCGGTATTCGTATCGCTACTGCGGTGGCACAAGGGCTGGCCTTTAGCTGTAATTTGCCGCTGCTGCCCGTTTCGACACTTCAGGCGTTGGGCCTGCAAGGTTATCGTTTAAGCGGTGAAGCGAACCAGTTAACCGCCTTTGATGCACGCATGGGTGAGCTCTATTGGGGGGGGTATTGCTATAGCCCGACAACCGTGGAGACTATTATTGAGGCGGCGGTGACCCCAGCCGCTGTAGCAGAGTTGCCGGTAAGCGGTGAGTGGTTTGGCGTCGGTAGCGGTTGGCAGCGCGATGGGGTATTGTTGCAACAGCGCCTCGCAGCGCGTTTGCGGGGGGTTAACGCCTCTCTTCATCCCGAGGCAGCCGCTGTCGCCGCGCTTGCGGCGATGCGCTATCAGCAGCAGGGTGATGCCGTTTTGCAGACGCCATTCACTGCCTTGCCGCTCTATCTGCGCAACAAGGTTGTGAGCGTTGCGTAAACTCTTTTTACCTTCTGGTAAAGGGGTGCGGCGCGACTAAGTTACTCTGCGTGACGATTGAATTAGCCACTAAAAAGGGTGAGAATAGCACCCTTGCTGATTCTTCAGCTTTAATCATTTTTTTGCCCCCGGCGCAGATCTGTCAACATAAGATTGTCTGCGTCAGTGCGGGAGATAACCGGTCGTTTTGCGACATTCAGGAACTATGACTAAATATATTTTTGTCACTGGCGGTGTGGTCTCATCCCTTGGAAAGGGGATTGCCGCAGCGTCATTGGCGGCGATTCTTGAGAGCCGTGGTCTGCGGGTGACGCTGCTTAAGCTTGATCCCTACATAAATGTTGATCCCGGTACAATGAGTCCGTTTCAGCATGGCGAGGTCTATGTTACCGATGATGGTGCCGAGACTGATCTCGATTTGGGCCACTACGAGCGTTTTGTCCGTACCCGCATGAGTCAGCGTAATAATTTCACCGCCGGACGAATCTACGCCGATGTGATCGCGCGCGAGCGCCGAGGTGATTATCTTGGTGGCACGGTGCAGATTATTCCCCATATTACCGACTCGATAAAGGAGCATGTGCGCAGTGGTGCTCAGGGCTACGATATCGCTATGGTTGAGATTGGTGGTACAGTTGGCGATATTGAGTCGTTGCCCTTCTTGGAGGCGATACGCCAAATGGGGGTCGAGTTAGGCCGTGATAATGCGCTCTATATTCATCTGACCCTGCTCCCCTACATTGCCACCGCCGGCGAGTTAAAAACCAAGCCGACGCAGCACTCCGTCAAGGAGTTGCGCTCAATTGGTATTCAACCGGATATTCTTATCTGCCGTGCCAATATCGCGCTGCCCGATGATGAAAAGGCAAAGATTGCCCTCTTTACCAATGTGGAGTCGCGGGCGGTGATCTCGGCACCTGATGTCGACACTATCTATAAAATCCCCCTCGAGCTTTACAAGCAGCATCTCGATACCATTGTGGTTGACCGCTTACGGCTGGATGTCCCTGCGGCTAATCTTGCCGAGTGGCAGAGCGTGGTCGATGCGCAGATGAACCCGACCGCCGAGACGACCATTGCCATGGTCGGCAAGTATATGAATTTAACCGAGGCCTATAAATCACTGACCGAGGCACTGCTGCATGCGGGCATCAAAACCCGTACCAAGGTGCGGATCCGCTATATTGATGCGGAAGAAATTGAGCAGGATGGCTGTGCGATGCTTAAAGGGGCGGATGCGATTCTTGTCCCCGGTGGCTTTGGCGAGCGCGGTATTGAAGGAAAGATTGCCGCAGTGCGTTATGCGCGTGAAAAACATATCCCCTATCTGGGTATCTGCTTGGGAATGCAGGTCGCGGTCATTGAGTATGCCCGTAATGTTGCCGGGGTGAGCGCCGCTAACAGTACGGAGTTTGTGCGTGATTGCGCCGAGCCGGTTATCGGTCTGATTACCGAGTGGCGTGACAGTAGTGGTGAAGTTGAAATGCGGCATGAGGGCACTGATTTAGGGGGCTCGATGCGCCTGGGGGCACAGGTGTGTCACCTTCAGGAGGGCAGCCGCATCGCCGCCATTTATGGAAAAGCGGAGGTTCGTGAACGTCATCGCCACCGTTATGAGTTTAATAATGGCTATCGCGAACTGCTGCAACAGCACGGTTTAATTTTAAGTGGACTCTCTGCTGATGGCTTACTGGTAGAGGTTATCGAACTCGGGGAAGCGAGTGGCCACCCGTGGTTTATTGGTTGCCAGTTTCACCCTGAATTTATTTCAACGCCTCGCGACGGTCACCCCCTCTTTACCAGTTTTATTGAAGCCGCACTACTGCAGGCAGCGTTAACCGGCCAACATGCAGCTGGGTAATTATCAGGTTGGACTGAATCAGCCGCTGCTGCTTATTGCCGGGCCCTGTGTTATTGAGTCGGAAAAGCTGGTACTTGAGACTGCCGCAACGCTTAAGGAGATCTGTAGCAAGTTAAAGATGCCGCTGGTTTTTAAATCCTCTTTTGATAAGGCTAACCGCACCTCACTAAACAGTTTTCGTGGACCAGGGCTGGAGGCAGGGTTGCGTATTTTGCAGCGGGTACGCGATGAGCTTGAACTGCCAATTCTGACCGATGTGCATGAGTATACGCCACTTTCTGAAGTGGCGGAGGTGGTGGATGTGTTGCAGATCCCCGCTTTTTTGTCACGGCAGACTGACTTTATTGTCAATGTGGCGAGCATGGGAAAAGTGGTCAATATCAAAAAGGGGCAGTTTCTCTCTCCTGCCGATATGGTACATGTGGTTGCCAAGGCGCGCAGTAGCGGCAATCAGGCGATTATGGTTTGCGATCGCGGCACCAGTTTTGGCTATCACACCCTCATCTCCGATATGCGGGGCTTGGAGATTATGCGCGAAACCGGGGCGCCGGTTATCTTTGATGCGACCCACTCGGTGCAGCAGCCGGGGGGGCTGAACGGAAAATCGGGAGGGGAGCGCCGTTTCGTACCCTTGTTAGCGCGGGCGGCGGTGGCTGCTGGTGTTTCCGGCGTCTTTATTGAAACGCACCCTAATCCGGATAATGCCTTAAGTGATGGCCCCAATATGTTGCCCCTAGCGTCGCTTGAGGCACTGTTGTCACAGCTACAGGCCGTTGATGCGTGTGTAAAACCGCTTGATTAATTAATTATGATGCGCAGTGACAGGTTATTCTGGCGCTGCGCTTTTCTCTTACCTTAACCCAAATGAGACTGCAAAATGAGTGAAAACAAGACCCAAATAGTGAATATTCGTGCCCGTGAAGTGATTGATTCGCGCGGTAATCCCACCGTAGAGGCAGATGTGATTCTTGGCGGTGGGGCGATTGGCCGTGCCTCAGTCCCCTCCGGTGCCTCAACCGGTTCGCGTGAGGCGATTGAACTGCGTGACAATGATCCGGCCCGTTTTGCCGGCAAAGGGGTGTTGCGTGCGGTTAGTAATGTGACCAACTTTCTTGCCCCAGCGCTGTTAGGGAAGGACGCGAATGATTATAAGGCGATTGATGCAATTATGATTGATCTGGATGGCAGCGATAATAAAAGTAATCTCGGTGCCAATGCGCTGTTGGCGGTCTCTCTGGCAACGGCAAAAGCCGCTGCCGCTGCCCATGAAATGCCGCTTTACCGTTTTCTTGGCCTCGGGGCGAAAGAGTTTATTATGCCGGTGCCGATGATGAATATTATTAACGGTGGCGCACACGCGGATAATAGTGTCGATATTCAAGAGTTTATGATTATGCCCGTGGGCGCGCCCAATGTGGCTGAAGCGATTCGTTATGGTGCCGAAATATTTCACTCACTGAAAAAGGTTCTCTCTGCAAAGGGGCTGAGTACCGCCGTGGGTGATGAGGGTGGCTTTGCCCCGAACCTCTCCTCTAACCAAGAGGCGATTGAGGTGATTCTGCAGGCTATAGAAAAGGCAGGTTATCGTCCCGGTGAAGATATTATGCTGGCGCTTGATGCTGCGAGCAGCGAGTTCTATAAAGAGGGGAAATATCAGCTGAGTTCAGAGGGACGCAGCTTCACTTCAGCACAGATGGTCGATTTCTATGCCGATTGGGTTAAACGTTATCCGATTATCTCTATTGAGGATGGTCTTGATGAGAGTGACTGGGATGGCTGGAAACTGCTGACCGAACGTCTGGGAAAAGAGGTTCAGCTGGTCGGAGATGATCTCTTTGTCACCAATACCGCTATTCTTAAACGTGGTATTGAGATGGGTGTTGCTAACTCTATTTTGATTAAAGTGAATCAAATTGGGACGTTAAGCGAGACATTGGCAGCGATTGATATGGCAAAAGCGGCTGGTTATACCGCAGTGATGTCACATCGCTCCGGCGAAACCGAAGATAATACAATTGCTGATCTGGCGGTAGCGACCCAGGTTGGGCAGATTAAAACCGGATCCATGTCACGTTCTGATCGTGTCGCCAAATATAACCGTCTACTGCGTATTCAGGAGTCACTGGGTCAGAAGGCTATCTATCCGGGGCGAAGTGCCTTTAACTTCTCTGCCTAGACGAGGGAACGGTTCGCCTTGATGCGCCGCTATCTGCTGCTACTGTTAATTGTGTTGTTGGTAGCGCTTCAATATCGTTTCTGGTTTGGTAATGGCGGAGTGCTGCGGCTGTTACAGCTAAACGGACAGGTCGAAACGCAGCAGGAGGAGAACCAGCGCCTGCAGGAGCGCAATCAGGAGCTAGAGCCAGAGGTGAATAACCTCAAGCATGGACGCGAGGCGATTGAGGAGCGTGCCCGCAGTGAATTAGGGATGGTTCGCAGTGATGAGACCTTCTATCAGGTTATTGAGCCACAAGCGGCACCAGAGTAGTTGTCGTTAATGTCGCCGCTTGCAAACTCATGGGGTACGGTCGCGCCACGGCGTTGGGCCGTGGTTGTCGCCGCAGGTGTCGGTAAACGCATGGGTAGTGAGCTGCCCAAGCAGTACTTGTCGCTGGCTGGGAAGCCGCTGCTGCATCGAACATTGGCACCCTTTTTAGCATCACCGCTGGTTGATGCGGTGGTGCTGGTGTTGGCTGCCAACGATCCCTACTGGCCTCAATTGGCGATCTCCCACGCCAAGCTGCACTGCTGCACGGGGGGTGCAGAGCGTTCGCTGTCGGTGGCAAATGCGTTGACTTACATTGTGTCGCAGCAGGGACAAGCGCAGGATTGGGTACTAATCCATGATGCGGCACGCCCCTGCTTAAGTGAGGGTGATCTTGAACGGCTGATCATCACCTTAACCAACCATCCAGTCGGGGGGCTGCTGGCATCTCCCGTTGCCGATACCCTGAAACGTGCCAATGATCGGGCTGAGGTGGTGGCGACGGTGGATAGAAGTCACCTGTGGCGGGCACTGACACCGCAGATGTTTCGTCTGCAGCTTTTGCAACAGGCGCTGGTGGCGGTGCAGGCTGCCGGCGTTGCGGTGACCGATGACGCTTCGGCGGTGGAGTATTTAGGTCTGCGGCCAGCGCTGGTGCTGGGAAAAAGCAGTAATTTGAAGGTAACCCTGCCGGCTGATCTCCTGCTTGCCGAACAGATTCTTGCGGCTGCCACCTCCGGGTATGGACAATAGCTGTTATTATTGCGACTATAGAACATCGATTGAATTAACTCTTGGGAAGGAATGCGTATGCCGTTAACCACCAGTTTCTCCGATAATAAGGATGAGGTGACGATTAGAATAACCGGTCATTTTGATTTTGGGGTTCATAAAGCGTTTCGTGATGCTTATGAGAGTAGCCCCAAGAGCGCCCATTTTGTCGTTGAGTTAAGTGCTGCTGACAGTATCGATAGTTCAGCCTTGGGGATGTTGTTACTGCTGCGTGAACATGCAGGAAATCGCAGTGATAGGGTAATTTTGCGGGGGGCGGGTAAAAGTCTGTTACAGGTGCTTGCGAACTCCAAGTTTGATACCCTCTTTACCCTAGATTAGGTTAACCACTAAGGATTGATCGGATAAACAGTTTGAAACTTGTGAAGCAAATTTCCGGCACCCGTTTTGCCGCATACTTACGCCCTTTTCGGGGTCTCCTTTCGTGACGCTTCCGCTCTTTCAGGGTAGTGCGCTGCTCCTCTATCTGCTCGCCTTCGCAGCGCTCTATCTGCGGGTGCAGCATATTGAGGGGGGGAATCGTCAGCATCTGATTAAACGGTTGCGTTACGGCAGCTTGGCGGCTGCTCTCGCTGCTGTCGCACTGCATGGCGTCTCACTCTACTATCAGATTCATCTTGTCGACCCCCACGGTGGCGCGACGCTGCTGTCACTGTCGTTATACGCCATGCTCTCCCTGACCGCATGGACGATGAATCTGATTATTATCACCGTTGCGCTGTTTAAGAGTATTGAAAACCTGGGGTTGATGTCTTTTCCCTTTGCGATAATGGCGCTGCTGTTGTCGCTCTTCATTGCCGAGGGGGATAAAGGCGTTATTCTTGCCGGGAGAGGTCTCTATTTTCATATTCTGGTCTCTCTCTTCTCCTACAGTCTTCTTGGGATCGCCGCGCTTCAGGCGCTGCTGCTGGCGTTGCAGGATCATCACCTGAGAAAACGGCGTCTGGCGGGTATAATTCGCCTGCTTCCGCCGCTGGAATCGATGGAGTCGCTACTTTTTCAGTTAATTACTATCGGCTACATCCTGCTCTCTGTTTCGTTACTGACCGGTGCTACCTATCTTGAGGATATTTTCAAGCAACATCTGGTTCATAAAACGATATTGTCTATTACTGCGTGGGTCGTTTTTGCCCTGCTGCTTTGGGGACGTCTGCAGTTTGGTTGGCGGGGGCGGACCGCTATTCGTTGGACACTGGTTGGTTTTGCGTTGCTAATGGTCGCCTACTTTGGCAGTAAATTTGTGCTGGAGGTTGTGCTTGCGTGAGTTGCGAATGACTAATGCAGCGGATAGAGTCGAAACTGTCACTACTAAAGATGTGATTGTTAAACCGTGCTGAACGATATATCCCTGGAGGTTCTCTTTGCCCTGCTGCTGTTTCTCATCGGCTGTTCGGCATTTTTTTCAAGCTCAGAGACCAGCCTGTTAAGTCTTAATCGCTACCGTCTGCGGCATCTGATTAAACATCATCATCCCGGGGCGATGCGTGCGGGTAAGCTTCTGGAGCGCCCTGATCGCCTTATTGGCATCATTCTTCTGGGTAACAACTTTGTCAATATTCTTGCATCGGCGATTGCGACAATTATAGCTATTCGTCTGTTAGGTGAGAGCGGGGTGGCGGTGGCCACGCTGCTGCTGACGGTGGTTATTCTTATTTTTGCCGAAGTTGCCCCGAAAACCTTTGCGGCACTAAAACCTGAGTTAATCGCCTTTCCTTCAACACTCCTGTTGCAACCGCTGTTAAAGATCTTTTATCCGATTGTCTGGATGATTAACGGCATTGTCAGTTTGCTGTTGCGCCCTTTTGGGGTGAGTGCAGCGGATCAGGTGAGTCATAGCCTGAGTCACGATGAGTTGCGATCAATCGTTAATGATGCGGGTTCACGCATTTCGCGTCGTTATCAGTCGATGCTCATTGGTATTCTTGATTTAGAGAAGGCGACGGTTGAGGAGGTGATGGTGCCCCGCAATGAGATTGTCGGCATCGATCTCGCGTCGTCGTGGGAGGAGATCGAAAACGGACTGATGGATAGCCAGCATACCCGACTACCGGTCTATCGAGGCGATATCGATAATATGGTGGGTATTGTTCATCTGCGCAACTTCCTTGCTTTGCAGCGCAAACAGGCGGTCTCCCTAGAGATGTTTACCGAGATTCTTGATGAGACCTACTATATTCCCGAGGCGACGCCGCTGAGTACGCAGCTACACAATTTTCAGAAGCGGCGGCAGCGAATTGCCCTGGTGGTGGATGAGTATGGTGATATTCAGGGCTTAGTGGCACTGGATGATATTTTAGAGGAGATTGTTGGCGAATTCACGACCGATCCTTCGGATAGTGTTCCCGATATTCATCCGCAGGAGGATGGCACACTGTTGGTTGACTGCAGTATTTCAGTGCGCGATCTAAATCGTTATCTTAAGTGGCATCTGCCGACGGACGGGCCAAAAACCCTCAATGGGCTGATTGTCGAGTATCTGGAGATGATTCCGGATGGCGGAACCAGCCTGCTGCTTGAGGGGCATCCGATTGAGATCGTGCAGAGCACCCAGAGCAGCGTCAAAATGGTACGCATCAATCCGCTATTAAAACCGCATCAGGCGGCGCTATAACGGCCGCCTTTCCTAGTTTATTTGTCACCTGAATGGAGTTTAGGTTTATTTATGAATTTGCATGAATATCAGGCCAAAGCGATATTAGCGCGTTATGGATTGCCGGTACCCGCCGGAGAGGCTGTTGCTAACGCCGATGCGGTTGCCAGCGTCATTCAACGTCTGGGTGGTGAGCGTTGGGTGGTTAAAACCCAGGTGCATGCGGGAGGGCGTGGTAAGGCGGGCGGGGTCAAACTGGTGAGCTCTGTGGCGGAGGCGACGCAGTTTGCCACGCAGTGGCTGGGGAACTCTCTGGTGACCTACCAGACAGATGCCGCAGGACAGCCGGTGTCGCGAATTCTTGTTGAGGCGTGTAGCGCGATTGAGCGCGAGCTCTATCTCGGTGCGGTGGTCGATCGAAGTTCACGTCGGGTGGTCTTTATGGCCTCCACCGAGGGGGGCATGGAGATTGAAAAGGTCGCGGCAGAGAGACCTGACAAAATTCTTAAAATGACCATTAATCCGTTAACCGGTGCGATGCCGTGGCAGGGGCGGGCGTTGGCATTCGCCTTGGGTTTAAGTGGTAAACAGGTGAATCAGTTCAGCCAGCTCTTTGTCACTTTAAGTCGTCTTTTTCATGAGCAGGATCTCTCACTGTTGGAGATTAATCCGTTAGTGGTGACCGCTGCAGGTGATCTGCTCTGTCTTGATGCCAAGGTGAATATTGACGGTAATGCCCTTTATCGACATCCCGATCTGCGTGAACTTCACGATCCTACTCAGGAGGATGCGCGGGAGATGGCTGCGGCGCAGTGGGACTTAAACTATGTCGCTCTGGATGGCAATATTGGTTGCATGGTCAATGGGGCAGGGCTGGCGATGGGTACCATGGATATTATTAAGCTGCATGGAGGAAATCCGGCTAACTTTCTTGATGTCGGTGGTGGGGCAACCAAAGAGCGGGTTGCCGAGGCTTTTAAACTGATTCTTTCTGACAGCAAGGTACGCTCGGTTCTGGTCAATATCTT
This sequence comes from Gammaproteobacteria bacterium, assembly GCA_015231435.1. Lineage (GTDB taxonomy): Bacteria > Pseudomonadota > Gammaproteobacteria > Thiohalomonadales > Thiohalomonadaceae > JADFYS01. The sequence goes on along the minus strand of JADGBN010000007.1, from coordinate 21,406 downwards.
TGGCGGTATTGTCCGTTGTGATCTCATTGCCGAGGGAATTATTGCGGCGGTTGCCGAGGTTGGGGTTAACGTGCCAGTGGTGGTGCGTCTTGAGGGTAACCGTGCCGAGGCGGGGCGGGCGCTGCTGGCTGCGAGCAGTTTGGCGATAATCGCTGCGGCTTCTCTGACCGATGCGGCGCAACAGGCGGTTGATGCTGCAGGAGGTGTGGCATGAGTATTTTAATTAATCGTGAAACGCGGGTGATCTGTCAGGGTTTTACCGGCAGTCAGGGGACTTTTCACTCCGAGCAGGCGCTTGCCTACGGCACTCGTCTGGTGGGCGGCGTGACGCCCGGCAAGGGGGGGACAACGCATCTGGGGCTGCCGGTGTTTAATAGCGTACAGGCAGCGGTCGCCGCCACTGCGGCGGATGCCTCGGTGATCTATGTACCGGCTCCTTTTTGTAAAGACTCCATTCTCGAAGCTGCCGAGGCGGGCGTTAAGGTAATTGTCGCGATCACCGAGGGTATTCCGACCCTTGATATGCTCATTTGCAAAATGCGCTGCGATGAGCTGGGGGTACACCTCATTGGTCCCAACTGCCCCGGCGTGATTACCCCCGGCGAGTGTAAAATCGGTATTATGCCCGGCGAAATCCATCAGCCTGGCTGTGTCGGTATTGTCTCCCGCTCTGGTACGCTCACCTATGAGGCGGTCAAGCAGACGAGTGATGCCGGTTACGGTCAGTCAACCTGTGTCGGTATTGGCGGTGATCCGATCCCGGGTTCAAGTTTTATCGATATTTTGCGCCTGTTTGCTGAAGACGGCGCAACCGAAGCGGTGGTCATGATTGGCGAGATTGGTGGTAGTGCAGAGGAGGAGGCGGCAAGCTATATTCAGCAGCATCTAAATAAACCGGTCGTCTCCTATATTGCCGGGGTGACGGCACCCAAGGGAAAACGCATGGGGCATGCCGGGGCAATTATTGCTGGTGGCCGTGGTACGGCGGGTGAAAAATATGCTGCCCTGGAGGCTGCAGGGGTGACGACAGTTCGCTCTTTGGCTGAGATCGGTTCAGCCTTAAAACGCAGGCTTGGCTAGTTGGTGATTACCGGAGTATTACCCGAGCAACCATGGCGATGAAAAAGCGCATTCGTAGTGACCAGCTTAAGCCGGGAATGTATGTCAGCGATCTCGATTGCAGCTGGATGGAACACTCGTTTTTGCGTAACAACTTTATGGTTAAGGATCGTGAGACGATTCATCAAATCATTAAAGAGGGGATTAAGCAGCTCTATATTGATCCCGAGCGAGGTCTTGATGTTGAGGATGCGCCCACCGTTGCCGAGGTGAGCGATCGCATTGATGCCGAGATGATCGAGGTGGTTAAAGATCTCTCCGGCACGCAGCCACGCTCCGTAGAGCAGGAGCGGCAACAGGCACAAAAAGTGTTCACTCAGGCGCAGAGTGTGGTTAAAACGCTCATGCAGGATATTCGTGTCGGCAAACAGATTGATGCCAGTGATGTCGAACCGATTGCCAGCGATATGATGGGGTCGGTGTTTCGCAATCCTCACGCCCTCACCAGTATTAGCCGAATTAAAACCAAGGACGAGTACACCTTTATGCACTCGGTGAGTGTCGCCGCGCTGTCGATCGCCTTTGCCCGTTGTCAGGGGATGGATCAGACGACAATTCTCGAAATAGGCAAAGGGGCGCTGTTACACGATATTGGTAAAATTATGACGCCGCAGGAGGTGCTTAACAAACCCGGGAAACTGACCGATGATGAGTTTCTGGTGATGAAGAATCATGTGGTCATTAGTGGTGAAATTTTGCGCGAAACCTCCGGTATTTCGAAAATTGCCCTAGAAGCGGTGACCATGCACCATGAGCGCATTGATGGCACCGGTTATCCGCTAAAACTGAAGGGTGATGCGATCACCCATATTGGTCAGATGTCGGCGATTGTTGATGTTTATGATGCGCTCACCTCGGTACGCATCTATAAAAGCGCTTGGGAACCGACCCTAACCCTGAAAAAGATGATGGAGTGGACCCCAAGCCACTTTGATGCCACCCTGGTTCAGCAGTTTATTCGCTGTTTGGGAATCTACCCGGTGGGGACAATGGTTGAGCTGAAGTCCAACCACTTGGCGATTGTGATTGAGGCGGGCGAGAATCTGCTAAAGCCGACGGTGATGGTTTTTTATAGTGTAAAAGGTCATCACTATGTCAATATGCAGCGGGTTGATCTGGCAAAAAGTGCCAATAATGGTGTGGTAAAGGCGGTCTCAGCAGCGGATTACGATATTAACCCGCGTATTTACACCGAGATTTTGGGTATGTGATGGAGCCTTCCCGTGAGCTTGCGCTGCAAAAAGAGACTTTGCATTTGCAGCAGACGATAGTCGAGATGCGTCACCGCCTTGAAGCGCAGGTACAGGAGTCGCAGGAGGCGGTACAACGTGCCCAGCTGTACTCGCGTAGCGAGGTCGAAGAGCTTAAACAGACGATTATGGCGATGCGTCAGGGTAGTGATGATCTGGTATTTAATCAGCAGCGCGAGATTCAGCAGGCCGTCAGTCATCGCTATGAGGAGGTGGTGCAGTTGAAACAGACCATTGCTGCCCTGCGTGAAGCACTCGACAGTTGTCAGTTTCGTTGTCAGGAGCGATTGGAGAAGATCGCGCAAACCAATCGTAATGAACAGTTACAGTTACAGCAGACGATTGCTGTTTTGCGGCAAAAACTTGAAGAGTCAGTTCATGGTCAGCGCCAAGTCTGAGACCACGGCGCGTGCAGTGGCCAAACCGATGCCGGAGCTGGCGCGCCTGCAGCTGCTGTTACAGCTCTCCAAACGGATTGCCGACTCCGATATTCTCGATGAACAGCTAGAGATCCTCATTGAAATTGCCACCACGACCTTAAGCGCGGAGCGTGGTTCGGTCTTTTTGAATGATCCAGAAACCAACGAGCTCTACTCCCGTATTGCACAGGGCACCAACCGTCGCGAGATCCGCATTCTCAATAATAGTGGGATAGCTGGTCATGTCTATACCACCGGCGAAGATCTCCTCATCGCCGATGCCTATAGTGATCCTCGCTTTAATCAGAGTGTCGATAGCCAAACCGGTTATACCACCCGCAATATCGCCTGCTGCCCGATCCGCACCGTTCGGGGCGAGACTATCGGGGTTATTGAGCTGCTGAATAAAGTTGATGGCGGCTTTTCCAAAAGTGATCTGGATCTGATGAGTCGCATGGCGACGCAGGCGGCGATCTCTTTGCAGAGCAGTCAGTTTGTCGAGCGGATGAATAAAACGCGGCAGAAGGAGCTCGACTTTCTTGATATTGTCGTCGATGTCACCTCCGAGTTAGAGCTGGACACCTTGCTGCAACGGGTTATGGGTGAGGCGACCAAAATGTTGCAGGCGGATCGCTCGACCCTCTTTTTGAATGATGAGAAACGAAAAATGCTCTTTGCGCGGGTGGCGCAGGGGGACAGCATTGGTGAAATACGCTTTCCCAACCATTTAGGTATTGCCGGGACGGTCTTTACCTCACAGCAGACAATAAATATTCCGCACGCCTATGCTGATTTGCGCTTTAACCCCGCCTTTGACAAGCAGACTGGCTACTTTACCCGCTCTATTCTCTGCGTTCCGGTGAATAATAAAAAGGGTAAATGTATTGGCGTTACCCAGGTTTTGAATCGTCATGGTGGCCCCTTTACCAGCGAGGATGAGACCCGTCTTAAGGCATTTACCGCCCAAATTGCCATTGCCCTGGAGAATGCCAAGCTCTTTGAAGATGTGCAAAATATTAAAAACTATAACGAAAGTATGCTTGAAAGTATGCCCTCTGGGGTGATTACCCTTGATGAGGAGGGGCAGATCATCACCTGCAATGCCGCGGGTCAGCGTATTCTTGGTGTTAGTGGTGATGATCTGCTGGGCAGAAAGGCTGAAGAGATATTTAACGAGCATAATAGCTGGTTACTCGAGCGTATTACCAAAGTACAGCGGGAGCAGCAGAGTGATGTAACCATGGATGCCTCGCTTTGGGTGAGTGGCGCAGAGCGTTCAGTCAATATCACGACGCACCCGTTAAAGAGTACGGATGGCAGCCAACTCGGCTGTATGCTGATGATTGAGGATATTAGTAACGAAAAGCGCGTTAAGGCAACGATGGCGCGTTATATGGATCCGGGGCTTGCGGCGCAGTTGCTCGACTCGGGGCAAGATGTATTGGGGGGCACCAGCATTGAGGCAACGGTTCTCTTCTCCGATATTCGCAGCTTTACGACGATTACCGAAACGCTTGGCGCCCAGGGAACGGTTTCGCTGCTCAATGAGTACTTCACCATTATGGTGGAGTCGATACAGCGTCATGAGGGGATGCTGGATAAGTTCATTGGTGATGCGATTATGTCAGTCTTTGGCATTCCCCGCGCCCACGATGATGATCCTGACCGTGGTGTGCGTACGGCAATTGAGATGATTACTTCGTTACAGCGCTGGAACGCGGATCGCGAAGGTCGTGGTGAGCCAGCGGTACATATTGGGATTGGTCTTAATACCGGTCATGTGGTCTCAGGTAATATCGGTTCACCAAAACGGATGGACTACACTATTATTGGTGATGGCGTTAACCTTGCGGCGCGGTTAGAGAGCGCCTGTAAGCAGTATGGGGCGCAGATCCTCATTAGTGAGAATACCTATAAGCAGCTGCACGGAACCTATCGGGTCAGGGCGATTGACTATGTGGTGGTCAAGGGCAAAACGCAACCGATAGAGATTTATGAGGTGCTTGACTACCATGATAATCGCAGCTTCCCCAATATGATGGATGTGATCGGCCTCTTTCGTGAAGGGCGGGAACACTACAAGCAGGGGGACTGGCAGCGGGCGATAGGTTCATTTAATGATATCCTTGCGATTCATCCGCAGGATTACCTAACCAGCGTTTACATTGAACGCTGTCAACATCTGCAACAACATGATCCGGGTAGTGACTGGAGCGGAATTTGGACGATGACCTCGAAGTAAACCGATTTTTTAACAGACGCATAGGAGTGATGTATGTCAACGGTAGATCTAAATGGCGATAATTTTGAGCAGATTATTAATGATAACCCCTTTGTTATTATTGACTTCTGGGCGCCTTGGTGCGGTCCGTGTAAGCAGTTCGGCCCGGTTTATGAGTCGGTAGCGGAGGATTATCCAGATATTGTCTTTGCTAAGGTAAATACCGAGGTCGAGCAGGAGTTGGCAGGTCACTTCAATATCCGCTCGATCCCGACGCTCATGATCTTTCGCGAACAGATTATTATCTACGCACAACCGGGGGCGTTGATGGGTGGCCAGTTTGAACAGCTGATTGAACAGGCAAAAGATCTTGATATGGCTGATGTCAAAAAACAGGTGGCAGAACAGGATAGTGAAACCCCGGCGTAAAATAGCCATTGCAGTTTGCCCTGCTGCGAACTGATTTTTTCTGTTATATCGGCTAAAATGCGGTCTGTTTTTTTATCTCACTCTCTCTTTTTTGACTACTGGTTTTAATCTGTGGATATAGCAACACTTATCGGTTTTCTGGGTGCCTGGGCGATTATCATCTCGGCAATTATGCTGGGACCAAGTGCCATCATCTTTGTTAACGCCCCCTCTCTGCTGATTGTGGTGGGGGGTACGTTAATGATCATCATGATGAAATACAGCATGGGGCAATTTCTCGGGGCTTTTAAGATTGCGGGGAAAACCTTTAGCAATAAACTCTCCGATCCCCTTGAGCTCATTGAGAAGTTGCAGGAGCTGGCAAATATCTCCCGTAAGGATGGCCTGCTGGCGCTGGAAGGGGCCGATATCGATGATGAGTTTCTCAAAAAAGGGATTCAGATGATGGTGGATGGTCATGCACCGGAGATGATTCGTAGTGTTCTTAATAAGGATATGGCACAAACGGTAGAGCGCCACTCGGTCGGGGTGACGATATTTAAGGGTTATGCGGTCTATGCACCGGCGATGGGGATGATCGGAACCCTGGTGGGTCTGGTGCAGATGTTGGCAAATATGTCTGACCCTGCCTCTATCGGACCGGCGATGGCGGTGGCGCTGCTGACTACCCTGTATGGCTCGATGATTGCCAATATGATCTGTCAACCGATTGCCGAAAAGCTTGCGCTGCGCAGTAATGAGGAGAAGTTGGTTAAATCATTAATTATTGATGGCTTGCAGTCGATTCAGGCAGGCCACAATCCACGGGTTATTTCAGAGTTGCTCTCGACCTATCTGCCGGCCTCCAAGCGTCCGGTAGAAGATGAGTAGTCAAGGAAAATAGGCCATGGCTGATGAAGAAGATGAGTGCGAATGTCCCGCCTGTGAGGACGGACTCCCGCCATGGCTTGCCACCTTTGCCGATCTGATGTCTCTGTTAATGTGCTTTTTCGTACTGCTGCTTACTTTTTCTCAAATTGATGCGCAACGTTTTAAAGCCGCTGCCGGCTCCTTAAGCAAGGCGTTTGGGGTGCAGCGTCAGGTGCGGGAAAACTTCTCGCCGATGGGTACCAGTATTATTGCTCAGGAGTTCAGTCCGGGAAAGCCGGAGCCAACGCCCGTTGACGAGGTGAAGCAGTCAACCACCACCGATGCCCCGAATCTTGATTTGCGACCCCCAGTTGAGTCGGAGACTGTCGCTGAAAAGCAGGCTGAAAACATGGAGAAGCAGCTTAAGGAGTCGCTTAAGGATGAGATTAAAGAGGGGATGGTCGAGATTGAACGCAAGGACAATAATGTCATTATTCGCATTAAGGAGCGAGGCTCCTTCGACTCTGGAACGGCAGATCTGAAAGCCTCTTTTAACCCGGTCATGAAGCGCATTATTGATGAACTGGTCAATACCCCAGGACGTATTGCCATTGCCGGCCATACGGATGACATTCCGATTGCCACCGCACGTTTTCGTTCAAACTGGGAACTTTCAGCTGCGCGTGCAGTTTCAGTGGTGGAGACGCTGACCCGCGATGGTCGTCTGCGTCGTGAAAATATGGAGGTGAAGGGATTGGCGGATACAAAACCGTTAGAGCCCAATAACTCCCCAGAGAATCGTGCGAAAAATCGTCGGGTAGAGTTAATGGTGACACCTTTTGGTTCCAGTGAGGCGGGCGGCACTGCGGGTGTTAAGGTGCCTGGACTTGAAGAGTCCTTTATCGGGGTACTTCGTTAGACAGGGGTAGGGTAAGGGGCGAGTCGCCAGGTTTAACAGGGCAGATTGATGCGTCGTCTGTTAGCGTTGCTGGCGCTCTTCCCGCTGTTGCCGTAGTTGACGTGATTGAGTTTCTAGCATGTGGCGCACCAGTCGATCTTCGTTCACTTCACTAATTTGGCAAAAGCGCAGCTCATGCTGATAGTGGGTCACCCCCTCATGGTTGCTGAAGGGTTTGCTGCTAACCACCTCGGCATCACAGTGAATGCTTAATAGCGAGGGAAAAAAGACCATGCGCAGGGCGACTTTACCGCCCGCTGTTGCGTATTGACCGAGTGACATTGCGTTTTGATAAATTAAACCGCTGGTGCTTATCGTCACCATTTGATTAGGTTTAGCGGTTTCACCAAGACGCATCGACTCAAAGAGGTGAGTCAGTATCTGCACCTTGCGCTCAAAAAGGGTGAGATAACTGCAAAGATCAGGCTGAGTCTTGCGTAGCGAGGTCAGAATATACTGGGATTGCTGATGCAACTCGTTCATTGTGTCGAGTTCGGCATCGATATTACTCTCTTTATGGGTGGTCTCATCCCCCTCAATATAGGGTGAGATCTCAAGAAAGATGGTCTCTTTAATCGCAAAACTGCCGCGCCCGGTGTCGCTTTGGGTCTCAGGTAAGGTGATTGCAGACATGGTCATCGCTCTTGGTGATATGGGCGCAGATTAGAGATCGAGTTTTTGCACGCCGTTCGGGGTACCCATTAACACCACATCGGCGGGGCGCATTGCAAACAGGCCGTTGGTTACCACGCCGGTGATATGGTTAAGCTGTTGTTCAAGCTCTACGGGTTGCATAATCTCCAGATTGCGAACATCGAGAATAATATTGCCGTTATCGGTGATAAAACCTTCGCGATAGACGGGCGTTCCCCCGAGTTTAACGAGTTGACGCGCGACATAACTGCGCGCCATGGGAATCACCTCAACCGGCAGCGGAAAAGCACCCAAATAGTTAACCAGTTTGCTGGCATCAACAATGCAGACAAACTGCTTGGAGGCGGCAGCGACAATCTTTTCGCGGGTCAGCGCACCGCCACCGCCCTTAATCAGGTGACCGTAGTGGTTGGTCTCATCGGCACCATCGACATAGACAGATATGGCACTGACACTATTGAGATCTAACACCTCAATGCCATGTTTTTTCAGGCGAGTCGCCGTTGCTTCAGAACTTGCAACCGCACCGTTAATTTGCTGTTTGCGTTCGGCAAGGGCATCAATAAAAAAGTTGGCTGTCGAGCCGGTACCGACGCCAACAATGGTATTCGGCACGATATACTCAAGCGCCGCACGGGCAACCGCTTGCTTCATCTCATCTTGGTTCATGTTTTCTCCTCTTCATTAAGGTTGGCGTGCATCTTCCGATAATGGCTGCACAGAGAGACCCAATTTTAACAGTATGCAGGGGATGTCGCTCCCTTTTTTCCGCATTTTGACTGCAGGGCGGTTACTTTTATGGGTTAACTACTTGTAAGATTTTGCACAGCTGCTAAGGTATGCGCCCCATGTCTGAACCCTACATTAAAAAGATTCTTACCGCTCGCGTTTACGATGTGGCGCAGGAGACACCGCTCGATTTTGCCCCGCAGCTTTCGGCGCGTCTCGCCAATGAGATCTATCTAAAACGCGAAGATCTGCAGCCGGTATTCTCCTTTAAACTTCGTGGTGCCTACAATCGTATGGTGCAGCTCACCCCTGAGGAGGCGGCGGCCGGGGTGATCGCCGCTTCTGCTGGCAATCATGCGCAGGGGGTGGCGCTCGCTGCGGCGCGTCTTGGCTTGCAAGCGATGATTGTCATGCCAGCGACCACACCAGAGATTAAGGTGCGTTCGGTCGCCAGTCGCGGGGCGAAAATTGTTTTGCATGGCAATACCTACAACGATGCCTACGAGCACGCCTGCGAGCTTGCCGCCGCAACCGGTGCCACCTTTATTCACCCCTATGATGATCCCGAGGTGATTGCCGGACAAGGGACGATTGCCATGGAGATCATGCAACAGCATCAGCAAGATCTGCACGCCATTTTTGTACCCGTGGGCGGGGGGGGGCTGATTGCCGGCGTTGCCGCCTATGTGAAGTACCTGCGTCCGGAGATTAAAATTATCGGGGTTGAGCCTGATGATGCCCCCTCCATGCACCACGCCCTGGCTGCAAAGGAGCGGGTGCGCCTGAGTCAGGTCGGTATTTTTGCCGATGGCGTAGCGGTACTGCAGGTCGGTAAAGAGCCCTTTCGCCTGGCACAGCAGTATGTCGATGAGGTGATTCTTGTCTCTACCGATGAGATTTGCGCAGCGATTAAGGATATTTTTTGTGACACCCGCTCGATTTGTGAACCGGCGGGCGCTTTGGCGGTAGCGGGCATGAAGCGCTATGTTGCGCGTGAGGGTATTCGTGAAAAGTCACTGATTGCCATTGCCAGTGGTGCCAATATTAACTTTGACAGGCTGCGTCATGTCGCTGAACGTGCCGAGATAGGTGAGCATCGCGAGGCCATTCTTGCGGTGACCATTCCCGAGGTGGTGGGCAGTTTTCGCCGTTTCTGTGAACTTTTGGGCGAACGCTCGGTGACTGAGTTTAACTACCGCTTTGCCAATAGTGCGGCGGCACAGATATTTGTCGGTGTGCAGTTAAGTCGTGGCGAGGTGGAACGTCGTGAACTGATTCATCTACTGACCCAACAGGGTTACGCACTGGTTGACCTGACCGAAAATGAGCTGGCAAAACTTCATATTCGCTATATGGTCGGGGGGCATGCCGGGGTGAGTGATGAGCGCCTCTATCGCTTTGAGTTTCCCGAGCGTCCTGGGGCACTGCTGCGCTTTTTAAACTGCGTTGGCGATCATCACTGGAATATCTCCCTTTTTCACTACCGCAATCACGGCGCTGCCTATGGCCGGGTATTGGTGGGAATGCAGGTGCCACAGACCCAACTCGATGAGTTTGCCACCTTTCTTGAACAGGTTGGTTATACCTACTGGGATGAGAGTGAAAGCCTTGGCTACCAACTTTTCTTACGCTAAAAATGCTGTTTAAGCAGGCAAACAACTGATGATGATTAAAGTGAACTATGCCTAAAGGACTCTACATAAAAACCTTTGGATGCCAGATGAATGAGTATGACTCTAACCGTCTTGCGGATGTGCTGCGGGTGAGTGCCGGTCTTGAGCTGGTCGATACCCCTGAAGAGGCGGATGTGTTGCTGCTCAATACCTGTTCAGTGCGGGAGAAGGCGCAGGAGAAGGTCTTTTCGCAACTGGGTATGTGGCGTCCCCTGAAGGAGCGTAATCCCGCTTTGGTGATTGGTGTCGGGGGGTGCGTAGCGAGTCAGGAGGGGGAGGCAATTCGCCAGCGTGCCCCCTATGTAGATCTCATTTTCGGCCCCCAGACGCTGCACCGTTTGCCACAGATGCTCGGCGAGGTGTGGAGCCGTCGGCAAACAGTTATCGATATCTCTTTTCCTGCGGTAGAGAAATTTGATTATCTGCCGGAACCGAGTGTTAAAGGCGCGACTGCCTATGTCTCAATTATGGAGGGATGCTCAAAATATTGTACCTACTGCGTCGTCCCCTATACCCGTGGTGAGGAGGTAAGCCGACCGCTGGATGATGTGATTAGCGAGGTCTTCTCTTTGGCGCAGCGCGGGGTGCGTGAGGTGAATCTGCTCGGGCAGAACGTCAATGCCTACCGTGGAGTGGTTGTCGATGCGCAGGGTGTTGCGGCGGGAGAGGCAGATTTGGCGCTGCTGCTGCACCATATTGCTGCAATGGAGAAGATCGGCCGTATTCGTTACACCACGTCGCATCCGGTGGAGTTAAGCGACAGCTTGATCGCAGCTTATGGTGAGATCCCACAGTTGGTCAGTTTTCTCCATCTTCCGGTACAGTCCGGCTCTGATCGTATTCTTGCACAGATGAAGCGGGGGCATACGGTCGCGGAGTATGTCGCCAAGGTCGCCGCCCTGCGTCAGCAACGCCCCGATTTGACACTCTCCTCTGATTTTATCGTCGGTTTTCCGGGGGAGAGCGATGCCGATTTTGCGGCCACCATGGACCTTATCGCCACCGTGGGGTTTGATCACAGTTATAGTTTTATCTACAGCCCGCGTCCTGGAACACCGGCGGCAGAGATGGTCGATGATGTTCCGATGGATCTAAAAAAAGCACGTCTGGCGCAACTGCAGGCGCTTATTAATCAACAGGCTGCGGCGATTAGTACGGCGATGATCGGGCGGGTAGAGGCGGTGTTGGTTGAGGGGATCTCGCGTAAACGCAGCGATCAACTCTCGGGACGCACGGCCAATAATCGGGTGGTGAACTTCTCGCTGCCCGGTGCAGCGGCTGACCTTAGCGACTATATCGGCTCTTTTGTCAATATTCGCATTACCGAGGCGCTGCCGAATTCGTTGCGTGGCGAGGTGCAGCCGTGACCCTTGCAGCTACGACGGTCGATCTGTTGTTAGAGCCTCACGATAACTTGCGTCTCGCCAATCTCTGTGGTCAGCTTGACAGTAATTTACGGCAAATTGAGCGCAGTCTCGGTGTCGAGGTCAATAATCGCGGCAACCGCTTTACCATTATTGGGGTGGGATCGGTGGTCAACAGTAGCGCCACCATTTTACAAAAACTATATAATTTGACCGCTCATGAGGCGCTGACCCCCGCAACCTTGCATCTGCAGTTACAGACATTGAGTAACGCCCTGCCGGTTGATGAGGTGGTCGATGAGGAGACGATTCGGATAAAGCGCTCCCTGATTCGTGGTCGTGGTGTCAACCAACACCGTTATCTTAAACGTATTAAATCCCACGATATCAATTTTGGCGTCGGTCCGGCGGGAACGGGGAAGACCTATCTGGCGGTAGCCTGTGCAGTTGAGGCACTGGAGCGTGATGCGGTACGGCGGGTCATTCTGACACGCCCTGCGGTTGAAGCGGGTGAGCGTTTGGGGTTTTTGCCCGGCGATCTGTCACAAAAGGTCGATCCCTATCTGCGACCACTTTATGATGCGCTTTATGAGATGCTCGGTTTTGAGAAGGTGGCTAAATTAATGGAGCGCAATGTGATTGAGGTGGCACCGCTCGCCTATATGCGTGGGCGCAGTCTGAATGAGGCATTTATTATTCTTGATGAGGCACAAAACACCACACCGGAGCAGATGAAGATGTTTTTAACCCGAATTGGCTTCGGTTCAACCGCTGTGATTACCGGTGATGTGACGCAAATTGATCTGCCGCGCGGGGTGCAGTCGGGACTGCGCCAGTCGGTGGATGTTCTGCGTGATGTCGAGGGGATTAGTTTTACCTTTTTTCAGGCACGCGATGTGGTACGTCACGCACTGGTGCAGAAGATTGTTGCTGCCTATGACGCCTATGAAACGGCTCAGGGGGAGCGATGAGCGTCGTACTTGATTTACAAATTGCCACCCAAAGCCAAGAGGGTCTGCCCGATCATCGGGAGATTGCCTGCTGGATAGAGGCGGCGGTGGGCAGAAGGGTTGATGAGGGTAGCGAGGTCACGGTGCGTCTAGTGGATGCTGCGGAGATGGCAGAGCTTAATCTGGCCTATCGTCATCAGGCAGGAACCACCAATGTCCTCTCCTTCCCTTTTGAGGCACCTGCAGAGGTCGATTTAGCGCTGTTGGGTGATATTATTATCTGTCGTCAGGTGGTTGAGGCGGAGGCGGTTGCCCAGCAGAAGAGTCTCACCGCCCATTGGGCCCATTTAGTCATTCATGGTGCCCTGCATCTGACGGGGTATGATCATCTGAATGACAAGGAGGCGGAGGAGATGGAGACGTTAGAGATTGCGATCCTCGCCGGTTTGGGATTTGCTAACCCCTATGAGCAGAGCGAATGAGCGAGAACAGTCGAGAGAGCGGTGATCCCGAGTCGGGGAACGGTGGTTGGTTTGAACGTATCAGTAATCTGATTCCCTCTACCCCCAACGATATACAGCAGTTACGGGCGCTCATTCGTGGCGCCAGCAAACGTGACATTATCAGTCGTGATGTGGTGGCGATGTTAGAGGGGGTGCTGACCATCTCTGAGATGCAGGTGCGCGACATTATGATTCCCCGATCCCAGATGGTGGTGATTGAACGTGATGATCAACCGCAACAGATCCTCCCCAAAATTATTGAATCCGCGCACTCCCGCTTCCCGGTTATTGGTGAGAGTCGTGATGAGGTGGTCGGGATTCTCTTGGCCAAAGATATGCTGCGCCACTTTGCGCAACATCTGGAGAACGCCTCAGCCAGTTTTAGCATGAGTGATCTGCTGCGCCCCGCCCATATCGTGCCGGATATTAAACCGCTAAATACCCTGCTGCATGAGTTTCGCAGTGGTCGTAACCATATGGCGATTGTCGCTGATGAGTATGGCGGGATCTCCGGGTTGGTCACCATCGAAGATGTGCTGGAGCAGATTGTCGGCGAGATTGAGGATGAGTTTGATATTATTGATGAGGTGATGGGGGTGGTGAAGCTGGAGAGTGGCGAACTCCTGATTCAGGCACTCACCCCGGTGGAGGATTTTAACCGTCAGTTTTCTGCCAACTTTAGTACCAGCGATTTTGACACCATTGGCGGTATTATTATTCACCGTTTCGGGCATCTGCCGGAGGTTGGCGAGAAGATTATTCTTGAAAATTTCGAGTTTACTGTCTATAGCGCTGATGGTCGCCGCATTCATCAGCTCACCGTGACCCAGGTGAGTCACCCCGACAGCGATTAATTTTGATGCGTCGTCGCTTTATCGCCGTTGCTGCAGGGATTCTCTATCCGCTCGGTTTTGCGCCGTTTAAATTTTATCCATTATCACTGATTGCCATGGCGCTGCTTTTCAGTCTGTGGCGTTTCGACACGCTTAAAGAGGCGGCGCGCCACGGCCTTCTTTTTGGCCTGACCGCTTTTATGGTTGGCGTGTCGTGGGTCTATGTGGCCATTCATCAATTCGGCAACTCACCGGCAGTGGTTGCCCTGCTGTTAACCCTGCTGTTTGTCGCGGTACTGGCATTTTTTCCGCTACTTTGTGCAGTGCTGGTGGTCGCGGTGCGTCACCATTGGCAACTGAGCAGTAACTCACCTGGGTTATTGCTGTTTGTCATGCCCTTTTTTTGGTTGTTAACCGAGTGGCTACGAAGCTGGATCTTTACCGGTTTCCCTTGGCTGTCGCTGGGTTATAGTCAAACTGAGGCGCCGCTGGGTGGTTTTGCCCCGCTGCTGGGGGTGCTCGGGGTCTCGTGGCTGACGGCGCTCAGTGCGGCACTGCTGCTCTTTATTGCACTCCCGCAAACCGCAAGCTATCGCTATCGTGCCAGCATCGCGCTGCTGCTGCTCTGGCTGGTGGGCTATTTCAGTTACCAGCACAGCTGGAGCGAGGCGACGGGGCGGCAGATCGCGGTGGCTCTGGTGCAGGGTAATGCACCACAGGAGACGACCTGGGATACGGCAGCACTGGCGACGCGTCTTGAGCTCTATCAATCACTTTCGCGGCCGCTCTTTGGTCAGCAGCTCATTCTCTGGCCAGAAAATGCGATTCCCGGCTTTTACCACGCTTTGCATCGGCGTTTTTTTGCCCCTTTAGCAGCAGAGGCGGCGAGATTTGGCAGTGAAATTGTCACCGGCGCACCGGTTCAGCAAGATCGCGGCAGAGGCTACTACACCAGTCTGGTGGTCGCCGGCGATCCCTCCCGAATCTACCATAAACAGCATCTTGTGCCGTTTGGCGAGTATCTCCCTTTTAATCAGCTGCTGCGCGGCGCGATTGCCTTTTTTAACCTGCCCATGAGTGATTTTTCCGCAGGGCCAACAGGACAGCAAGCGCTGCAACTGGCGGGTGAAACGGTGGCGGTGACCATCTGTTATGAAGATCTCTTTCCCGATATATTGCGTGATCAGTTACCGGGCAGTGATGCACAGGGGGGCGTTGGCCTGCTGCTGAACGCCAGTAATAACGCCTGGTATGGCGACTCCTTTGCACCGCATCAGCATCTGCAGATTGCCCAGATGCGCAGTCTGGAGTTTGGTCGGGCCACCGCACGTGTGACCACGAATGGCATCTCTGCTTTTATTGGTGTAAAAGGGGAGATTATCAGCCAAACTCGACAGTTCACCACGGCTACGCTAACCGCAGATCTGCCGGTGATGACCGGGTTAACCCCCTACGGTCGCTGGGGTGATCGACCGCTCTGGGGGGGGTTGCTGTTGGGTGCTCTGGCGCTGCTCTTTACTTATTTTCGACTGCGCGTTGGCGATAGAGGCTTATCCCCGCCACCAGCAGCACCAAGGTAAAGGCAACCAGTGACCAGTTTGCCAGTGACAGGGTAAGGATAACCAGCTCTTTATCCTCGCAGTAGCCGGTTGCGAGAAAGAGGGAAGGCAACTGCTGCCCAAGCCAATCGACAAACACCTCTAACAGCGTCTGTTCACCCATGCCGCAGGAGAGGGGGGGCTTGGGTTGTGCCTGTAACCAACTTTGATAACTGGCGGTGGCCAGTCCGGTGAGCGCCAGCAGCAGGGTGAGCCCAGTAAAAAGAGGTTGCCAGCGTGGTTTGGTGAGCGTCAGGGCGCTGGCAAGGGCAGTCAGGGCGAGCAGTGTATAGAGCAGTCGCTGGAAAATACAGAGGTGGCAGGGGTGCAGATCAAGCCAGGGGGTAATGATAATACTGGCGCCAGCCAATCCGGCAGAGCCTAGGGCGATAGCCAGCCAGCTCTGTTTAATACTGATTTGTTGCATGCAGACCTCTGTTGATTGTGTAGGGTGATAGCCAGACGATGCGGTCATGGTGACACCGGGATTAGAGCGTGAGTACCATAAAATAGTTCAATAGCACGTTTTGCCATTTTACACTCCCGAGATCATTATCCATAATTGTTGAGGTGAAAATGAGATCACATTTTGTTGGCGTTGCCGGTTTGCCACGAGCCGGTTCGACACTGTTAACTCAGTTGCTTGCAGAGCATCCTGAGATCTATTGTGAGGGGCACAGTTCGCCGTTGTGTAATGCCCTGTTGGCAACGCGGCGTCAGATTAGTGATGATCAGTTCATGCTGGCGCAGCTAGATGTGCAGTTTGACACCACCTACGGGCATCTTAAATCCGCTATGCAGGGTTTTTTGCAGGGGTGGTATGACTCGGTTGAGCAGGCGGTTGTGGTCGACAAAAACCGCGCGTGGTTACACTGTATTGAGTTACTGCTGCAGTTGCAGCCTGAAGCGCGTCTGCTTATCGCGATTCGTGATCTCGGGCAAATTTATGGTTCGGTAGAGGCGCAGCATCAAAAGACGATTCTGCTCGATTTTATTGATCATCTTGCTGATTATGATCGTTTCTCCAGAGCTGATCAGCTGTTTGCCAAGGATAAGGCGATTGGGGCGCCCCTCTCATCGATTCAGGCGGTTCAGGATCTGCCGCAGTGGGTGAAAGATCGGCTCTATTTTGTTAAGTTTGAAGATCTGGTGAACAGACCGGTGGAGACCATGAGTGCGGTCTATTGCTGGCTTGGGCTCGTCCCGCATCAGATAGATCCGTTGCATATCGGGGTCAGAGCGCATGAAAGTGATAGCCACTATCGCTATAAATATCCGCACCGACAGCGCGACGCTATCTCTGTACCACCATCACATGAGATTCCGCCACGCATTGAAAAGCTGATACATCGTGCTTGTGGCTGGTATTACGACTGGTTTTACCCGGAGCTGCCGCGCAAAACACGCAGAACCTGAAATCGCTACCAGGCAGCAAAATTGGGCAGTGGTCACCCTTTATCTTGGCGTTATTACAAGGTCTGCGGGGCTGCCGCCCCCCTGTAATTATTGTTGATTATTTGCTACTGTAGCGCACCCTTGATTGTCGTGCCGCAGTTTATGGTCGTCGCCGGTTATTTAACGCTCTGCGGCAATCTTTTATTGTCCCTTGTTGCAAGGTAAGCTAATTCATGATGCAAACGAAAAAACGCAAAATTCTCGTCACCAGTGCGCTTCCCTATGCCAATGGTCCCATTCATATTGGCCATTTGGTTGAGTATATTCAGACCGATATCTGGGTGCGTTTTCAGAAGATGCGTGGTCATCGCTGTACCTATGTCTGCGCGGATGATGCACACGGTACGCCGATTATGCTGCGGGCAGAGCGTGAGGGGATCACCCCTGAGGAGCTGATTGCGCGAGTCAAGAAGGACCATTTTCGTGATTTCTCCGGATTTTCGATAGAGTTTGATAACTACCATACAACTCATTCAGAAGAGAATCGCTACTTTGCCAACTACATCTATAAGCGCCTGCGTGATGGCGGGCATATTGTCAAGAAGACGATTGTTCAGGCCTATGATCCGATTAAGGAGATGTTTCTTCCTGATCGCTTTATTAAAGGTGATTGTCCAAAATGTGGTGCGGCGGATCAGTATGGTGACTCCTGTGAGGCGTGTGGGGCGACCTATAACCCAACGGATCTGAAAAATGCCATTTCAGCCATCTCCGGTGCCAAACCGATAGAGCGGGAGTCACAACACCACTTTTTCCGTCTCGGCGACTTTGAAGGGATGCTCAGTTACTGGATTAAGGGCCATCGCGTCCAGAGCGAGATTGGCAACAAGCTTAATGAGTGGTTTGCCGCAGGTCTTAAGGATTGGGATATTAGCCGCGATTCACCCTACTTTGGCTTTGAAATTCCTGATGCGCCGGGTAAATATTTTTATGTCTGGCTTGACGCGCCGATTGGCTATATGGCGAGCTTTAAGAATCTCTGTGACAGTGATGACACCTTTAATTTTGATGAGTACTGGAAAAAGGGGAGCGCGACGGAGCTTTACCATTTTATCGGTAAAGATATTGCCTATTTTCATACTCTCTTTTGGCCGGCGATGTTAACTGGTGCCGGCTTTCGTACCCCGGATGCAGTCTATTGCCATGGGTTTTTAACGGTGAATGGCACTAAAATGTCCAAGTCGCGGGGTACATTCATTCAGGCACGCAGTTGGCTGGAACATCTCAATCCGGAGGCGCTGCGCTACTATTTTGCTGCCAAACTGGGTTCGGGTATTGATGATATTGACCTTAATCTTGAGGATTTTACGCAGCGGATTAATGCTGATTTGGTGGGTAAGGTGGTTAATATTGCCAGTCGCTGTGCCAGTTTTATTGAAAAATATTTTAATGGCCAACTCTCCTCCTATCTGGAAGCGCCCGATCTGCATGGCCGCATGGTGCAGCGCGGTGTCGATATTGCCGATCTTTATGAGAAGCGTGAGTTTTCTCAGGCGATTCGTCAGATTATGAAACTCGCGGATCAGGCGAATCAGTATATTGATGAGAAAAAGCCCTGGGTATTGGCCAAGTCGCCAGCAGAGCGGCAGACGCTGCACGATGTCTGCTCCATGGGTATTAACCTTTTTCGGGTGATAATGGCCTATCTGAAGCCGGTACTGCCACAGTTGGCACGCGCTTCAGAGACATTTTTAAAAATTAACGCAATAACTTGGAATAACTACCATACGCCGCTATTGGGACATTATATTGCCCCTTTTCAGCCGATGATGACCCGCATCGATGCCAAACAGGTAGAGGCGCTACTCGCTGCTTCCGGCAGTGATTTGCAAATCAGTGACGCTGCAGCTGTTCCTGAGGCCAAAGCTGCCGCAGCCCCTTTTCAGGGGGAACCCCTGGCGGCAATGGTTGATATAGAGACCTTTGCCAAAGTTGATCTGCGCGTTGCCAAAATAGTTGCTGCCGAAGTGGTTGAGGGGGCGGAGAAGCTGTTGCGACTGACTCTTGATGTCGGCCTTGATGAACGTCAAGTTTTTGCCGGCATTAAGTCTGCCTATACCGCAGAGAGTCTGGTAGGGCGTTTAACGATTGTCGTGGCCAATCTCGCGCCGCGCAAAATGCGTTTTGGTCTCTCCGAAGGGATGGTTCTTGCGGCAGGTGGCGGGGGAAAAGAGATCTTCCTGCTTGCTCCTGACGCCGGTGCAACGCCGGGCATGCGCATTCATTAAATAGCCCTTTTAACTCAAGAGAACCGTTCACTCATGTCTCAGCAACTTATTGCGCAAGAGGTTTTGCGCCGCCGCACTTTTGCGATTATCTCCCATCCTGATGCGGGAAAGACGACGCTCACGGAAAAGCTGCTCCTTTTTGGCGGAGCTATTCAGCTTGCCGGCAGTGTGAAGGGCCGCAAGGCAGCGCGTCATGCGACTTCGGACTGGATGAAGATGGAGCAGGAGCGCGGGATCTCAATCACCTCCTCGGTGATGCAGTTCCCCTATGGCGAGGCGATGATTAATCTGCTGGATACCCCAGGCCATGAGGATTTTTCTGAAGACACCTATCGTACCCTAACCGCCGTCGATTCAGCGCTGATGGTCATCGATGTCGCCAAGGGGGTCGAGGAGCGCACGATTAAGTTAATGGAGGTGTGTCGCCTGCGTGATACCCCGATTATTACCTTTATTAATAAGCTTGACCGTGAGGGGCGGCCACCGATTGAACTCCTCGATGAGGTGGAGTCGGTGCTGGGTATTCAGTGCGCACCGCTAAGCTGGCCGATTGGTATGGGCAAGGGGTTTAAGGGGGTTTTTGATCTCTATCGTGATCGCATTCACCTTTTTGCCGCTCAGCATGGTGGTAAACGGCAGCAGGGCGAGGTGATTGTCGGGCTGAATAATTCACGCCTTGATGAACTCTTGGGCGATCTTGCAGTGGAGTTGCGTGAAGAGATCGAGCTGGTTCATGGTGCGAGCCACCGTTTTGATAAAGAGGCCTATCTGCGCGGCGAGTTGACCCCGGTATTGTTTGGCTCGGCGATTAATAATTTTGGGGTGCAGGAGATTCTCGACGCGCTGGTTGCCTGGGCACCGCCACCGCTACCGCGTCACACCGAGAAGCGTCTGGTGACGCCGCTTGAGCCAGAGTTTACCGGCTTTGTCTTTAAGATTCAGGCGAATATGGATCCGCAGCATCGCGATCGGGTTGCCTTTATGCGGATCTGTTCAGGACATTTCACCCCGGGGATGAAGTTGCGACACGATCGTTTGAATCGTGAGGTGAAGATTCCCTCAGCCATCACCTTTCTCGCCAATGATCGGGGCCATACAGAGGAGGGGTGGGCTGGCGATATTATCGGCCTGCATAACCATGGCACGATTCAGATTGGTGATACCTTCAGTCAGGGTGAAGTGCTTAAATTTACCGGAATACCGCATTTTGCGCCGGAGCTGTTTCGTCGTGCAGTGTTAATAGATCCGTTAAAAAACAAGCAGCTGTTAAAGGGGTTGCAACAACTCTCCGAGGAGGGGGCGACGCAGCTGTTCCGCCCTTTGCGTAACAACGATCTTATTTTGGGAGCCGTCGGGGTGTTGCAGTTTGAGGTGGTGGCGCAGCGCCTGCGCGATGAGTATAAGGTGGAGGCGATATTTGAAGCGGTGACCGTGGCCACTGCGCGTTGGGTGAGTTGCGAAGATAGTAAACGTTTTGCCGAATTTCAGCGTAAGGCAGCGGATCATCTGGCGATAGACGGCGGTGGTGATCTGACCTATATCGCCCCGACACGGGTTAATCTACAGGTGATGCAGGAGCGCTGGCCAGAGATTGCATTTCGCGCGACCCGCGAGCACTAATCGTTCTCTGCGTAGAAGAGCTGGATATAGACGGTTCCCAGTTCAGATTTCATTGGCATAACAATCGTCTTGGATGCATTTTGTCCACCAAATGAGTGGTTGGCTCCCCATATTGAAGTGGGAATGGCCATGCGGATCTCAAAACCAAGTTCGTAGAGTACCCCTTTGGCGGCTCCGGTAACGATGTTGCAAATCTCCATGCCGACATCGGAGATCTCTTTGTTGTACTCCTCATACGCCTCCATCAGCATTTTGTTGGCCGTCTTGATATAGGACTCTTTTGGCCAGGAGATAATTAGCGTGCTTTTGAATGAAAGATGGGGATTGACACGGGTATAGTCGCCGCTGTTGCCAATAATCGCAGAGTAGTCGTAATTGAACTTTAGATCACTTTTATAGTGCGCTTTAGTTGTTTTTAGCTCAGTCTGTACCATCGTGCTGTAGACCGTTTGTGTGGCATCAATATAGGGTTTACAAAAAGTAAGGTAGCGCGCATTAAAGCTATCCATGGGGGCCCTTTATCTTTAGCGTTATCTGGTGGATGAAGCGTAGCG
>JADGBN010000079.1 GCA_015231435.1 Gammaproteobacteria bacterium | reverse complement strand
AAAACAGATACAAAAAGATAAGAGTGATTTGCAAGGCTTCACCTTAACTTTTCTGCGGCTAATTGCAACAGGTTATCTTATCTCAACGCTTGCTCATTCTCCCTCTCCCCTGTAAATTATACAGGCTCAACGGCTCTCTTAACCACCCACTGGAATCCATACCCATGTTCGGACGCTTTAAAGGCTTTTTCTCCTACGATATCTCCATTGATCTTGGTACCGCCAACACCCTTATCTACGTTCGCGGCGAGGGGATTGTTCTTGATGAACCCTCGGTGGTTGCCATTCGCAATGAACATGGGGGAACTAAACGGATTACTGCTGTAGGTCGTGATGCGAAACTGATGCTGGGAAAGACGCCGGGTAATATTGAGGCGATTCGCCCCATGAAGGACGGGGTTATCGCCGACTTTACGGTCACCGAAAAGATGCTGCAGCACTTTATTCGCAAGGTGCATGAGAAAAAATTCAAGCTCTTCTCACCAAGCCCCCGAGTACTCATCTGTGTTCCCTGTGGTGCTACCCAGGTTGAACGCCGCGCCATTAAAGAGTCGGCGGTGGGCGCTGGTGCGCGTGAGGTCTTTCTGATTGAAGAGCCGATGGCTGCCGCGATTGGTGCCAATATGCCGGTTAGTGATGCGCGTGGTTCGATGGTTCTCGATATCGGTGGCGGCACGACAGAGATTGCCGTCATCTCCCTTAACGGTATTGTCTACTCCAACTCGGTGCGTATTGGTGGCGACCGTTTTGATGAGTCAATTATCAGCTATGTACGCCGCAACTACGGCACTCTGATTGGTGAGTCAACCGCCGAGCGGATTAAACATAGCATTGGCTCCGCTTACCCAAGCACCGAAGTACGGGAAATTGAGGTGCGCGGACGCAATCTTGCCGAAGGTATTCCCCGCAGCTTTACCCTAAACAGCAATGAAATACTTGAAGCGTTGCAAGAGCCGCTATCGGGAATTGTTACCGCGGTCAAATCAGCGCTGGAACTCACCCCACCCGAACTCGGTGCAGATATTGCCGAGCGGGGAATGGTGCTAACCGGCGGCGGTGCCCTGCTGCGGGATCTCGACCGTCTGCTAATGGAGGAGACTGGCCTGCCGGTCATTGTTGCCGAAGAGCCGATGACCTGTGTTGCCCGAGGTGGCGGTCGCGCCCTAGAGATTATGGATGAACATGGTGGAGAGCTCTTTTCATTAGAGTAGCAGCGCTGCGCTCACTCTCCCTTTTTCCCACTCTCAGCGTGTCGGAGAACTGTTATTAATAAACGGCTCTTCATTCGCGGCCCGTCGATCACCACTCGGGTGACGCTGCTCGTGCTTATTTCTGTCGTGATGATGGCCGTTGACCATCGTCAACAGCATCTTCAGGGAATGCGTGCGACGCTGTCGGTACTGCTCTACCCGCTACAACTCTTGGTTGACGCCCCCTTTGCCTTTAGTCGCTACACCCAGTCAACACTTAGCTTGCAACGCAACCTGATTGCCGAGAATAGTTTGCTAAAACAGCAGCAGCTTCTGAATGCGGTTAAACTGCAACAGTTTGATGCGCTTGCCGAAGAGAATCGGCGGCTGCGCACCCTGCTGCAATCAACTCGTAAACGCTGGATTCGGGTGATGATTGCCGAGCCGATGGCTATCGACTTCGACCCTTCACAAAAAAAGATATTGCTTAATAAAGGGAGTCGAGATGGTCTGTTTCGTGGCCAACCAGTGATTGATGCCCATGGGATTGTCGGACAGCTGACAGATCTCTCGCCCTTTACCAGCAGCGCGATTCTGATTACCGATCCAAATCACTCGATTCCGGTACGGATAAACCGTAACGGTCTGCATACCATCGCCCTCGGAACAGGTGACGCCACGGAGCTGGAGATTGCCCACATTACCAACAGTGCCGACATTCGTGCCGGTGATCTGTTAGTCAGTTCCGGGCTTGATCAACGCTTTCCCGCAGGCTATCCGGTGGCAATCGTCACTCGGGTGATAAAAAACCTTACCCGCCAGTATGCCCAGGTTAAAGCGGAACCGACCGCCCTGCTCGAGAACGCCCAGGAGTTTCTCTTGGTGTGGCATGACGGGGAGAGTGCGGATGACCCGAGTAGTCACGATCTGACCTTTCCTGCGCAAACGCAACTGATTGAAGATCGCTAATGCCCTTTTTTAGCCGCACCACCCTGTTCATCTTTTTATCATTCATGCTGGCTATAATGCTCACCATGATCCCGCTTCCCGTCTGGGCGCAACCCTATCGCCCGGAATGGGTGGCGCTGGTTCTCTTTTACTGGTCGATGCACCAACCTGAACGGGTGGGCGTGATTAGCGGCTGGAGTGTCGGCCTGCTCCTTGATGTGGTGCGTGGCACACTGCTGGGTCAGTACGCCCTAATTCTAGCGCTTATCGCCTACTTTACGGTTCGCTTTGCTATCCGCCTGCGTAACTATCACCCGCTGCGCCAGATGTTCATTCTTCTCTTTATGGTCATTTTTATACGTCTCGAGTCACTCTGGGTACACGGGATTATCGGTGTGCCACTGGAGAGCGATCTCTATTTCTGGATTGCCGCCCTTGTCACGATGCTGCTCTGGCCCTGGCTACAGATTATTCTTCGCGATATTGAACGCAAACTGGATCTCTCCTGAACCGACAGCTGTCACACGCATGAAAAAAAAGATATGGCTGATAAAAGATCCGCAATGGGAGCGCCGCCTCTTCTTAAACCGCTCCATACTGGGGGGAGGCATCGCGCTGCTGCTGGTAGTCGTTCTCGCCGCCAGACTCTACTATCTGCAGGTTGTGAATCATGATCACTTCTCCACCCTGTCCGCCAATAACCGTTTAACGCTGCAACCCCTCCCCCCGACACGCGGTCTTATTTTTGATCAACGGGGGGTAGTGGTTGCCGAGAATATTCCCTCCTATACGCTGGAAGTGGTGCGCGAACAGGTTGCCGATCTGGAGATTACCCTGCAGGTGATTGCCACGCTAATCCCCATCTCCGAGGATGATCTACAACGCTTTAATAAGGAGATTAAACGCAAACGTCGCTTCGATTCAGTCCCCCTGCGATTTAAACTCAGCGACGAAGAGGTGGCACGCATTGCAGTTAACCGTCACCTGCTGCCCGGGGTGGATGTCCATTCACGGCTGGTGCGATCCTACCCTTTTGGCATGCTAACCGCCCATAGCGTCGGTTATGTCGGCCGTATTAACGAAGAGGAGCTACAGCAGATCAGCGCCACCAATTATGCCGCAACCACCCATATCGGCAAACTGGGTGTCGAGAAGAGCCATGAGCGCTATCTTCACGGTAAGGTCGGCATGCAGCAGGTTGAGACCAACGCACGGGGTCGGATCATGCGGGTCATCGAACGCCAGGAGCCCACCCCGGGAGAGAATCTGCACCTTAATATCGATCTTGAACTCCATCGCGTTGCCGAAGCGGCGCTTGGCAGTGAAAATGGTGCCCTTGTCGCGATAAACCCCAATAATGGCGCAGTCCTGGCGCTGGTTAGCAAGCCAAGCTACGATACCAACCTCTTCGTCAACGGGATTAGCAGTCAGGATTACCAGCGGCTGCTGCACGCCGAGGGCATTCCTCTCTTTAATCGTGCACTACGGGGTCGTTATCCCCCGGGCTCCACTACCAAACCGATTATTGGCCTTGCCGGCCTGGAGTATCATCAGACGACCCCCAATCAATCCACCTTCTGCCCCGGCTGGTTCTCCTTGGAGGGGAGCGAGCATCGCTACCGTGACTGGAATAAATATGGCCACGGCAGCATTAGTCTTAAACGTGCGATTGTCGAATCCTGTGATGTCTATTTCTATTCACTCTCGCTGCGACTTGGTATTGATCAGATGTCCAGCTATCTGCGTCAGTTCGGTTTAGGTCTGCCAACCGGTATCGATATTGGTGATGACCTGCCCGGCCTAATCCCCGACCGTGAGTGGAAACGCAAAAATAAAAAAGAGGGGTGGTATCAGGGCGAGACGCTAATCACCGCCATCGGTCAGGGGTTTACCTTGGCCACCCCGCTTCAGCTGGCAAATGCCACCGCGACGCTGGCTAATAACGGCATCCGTTTTCGCCCCCAGGTGGTTAAGGCGATGGAAAATCCTGACACCAACCACTACAGTCTTTTCCCCAATCAACACGCCACACCTGAGGGTAAAGTAACGCCGCTTACCCCCAGCAATTTACGCTATATTCAAGAGTCGATGATTGAGGTCATTCACGGGGAGCGCGGTACCGCACGCCGCATTAATCCTAACAGTGACTACCGTATCGCCGGCAAAACCGGGACCTCACAGGTCTTTACGCTGGGGCAGCAGGAGAAGTATGTCGCCAAAGATCTCGAGAAGAAGCTGCGCGACCATGCCCTTTTTATCGCCTACGCCCCTGCGGATGACCCGCAAATTGCTATCGCCGTGATTGTCGAAAATGGCGGCGGCGGCGGCTCGACCGCAGCACCGATTGCCGCTGCGGTCATTAGTGCCTACCTTAAACCGATCTCCAGTGATGCTCTCGACGAATCAGAGTAACCTCTTCAGTCGGCTCCATCTTGACTCCCTGCTGCTGGGGCAGCTGCTGCTATTGGCTTTGGTGGGGGTCTTTACCCTCTACAGCGCCAGCAACGAAAGTGTCGAAATGACCCAACGCCAGCTTGGACGCCTTGCCCTTGCCTTTGGCGTGATGTTTTTCTTTGCCCAGATCCCGATTGAGATGTTGCAACGCTGGAGTCTGCCGCTCTTCTCCCTCGCCACCCTGTTACTGGTTGCAGTGCTACTGATCGGTACGATTGGTAAGGGGGCGCAACGCTGGATTGACTTCGGGCTGTTTCAGCTGCAACCCTCGGAGATCATGAAACTCGCTGTTCCCCTGGTACTCTCTTGGTATTTTCACGATAAACCCCTGCCGCCGTGGTATCGTCATCTACTGGTCAGCGCGCTGTTTATCCTCGTCCCAACCCTGCTCATTCTTGATCAACCCGATTTGGGTACGGCCCTGCTCATTGCCATTTCAGGCAGTTTTGTGCTGCTCTTTGCCGGACTGCGCTGGCGAATTATCGCCATTATGTTGCTGCTCTTTATTCCCCTTGCCTACCTCTTCTGGCTCTATGGCATGCACGACTATCAACGCATGCGAGTGTTAATGCTGTTTAACCCCGAAAGCGATCCCCTGGGCAGCGGTTACCATATTATTCAATCTAAAATTGCCATTGGCTCGGGGGGGACCTATGGCAAGGGGTGGCTGAACGGCACCCAGTCACATCTTGATTTTCTCCCCGAACGCCATACTGATTTTATCTTTGCCGTTTTTGGCGAGGAGTTCGGTCTTTTTGGCATTATTCTGCTGCTGCTGCTCTACCTCTCCATTGTCTGGCGCGGTCTCTATATCTCAGTGATGGCACAAAACACCTTTGCCCGCCTTCTCGGCGGCGCCCTGTCGATGACCTTTCTCATCTATGTGATTATAAATATCGGCATGGTGATTGGTCTGATCCCCGTTGTCGGTCTGCCACTGCCACTGATTAGTTATGGTGGCAGTTCAATGGTGACCTTAATGGCATCTTTCGGTATCCTTATGTCCATTCACACCCATCGTAAGCTGCTCACTAATAGTTAAGTTAAATTCAACCAGGATGAATACCATGAAAGCACCCTATCAAAGCACCGTTACCCTGCTCCTGGCACTTCTCTTTGCTGCCCCGGTTATTGCCGCAACGTCTGAGGCGCCCATTAATCCTCAAGATCTGGAGAGCTTTGTTAAAGAGATGGAAAAGGAACACCTATTTGATGCCGGCTCACTACAAACCCTAATGGCTGAAGCTGCTTATCAACAGAAGATTATTGATGCCATTTCGCGTCCGGCTGAGGGTAAGGCGTGGCATCAGTATCGCCCTATCTTTTTAACCGAAGCCCGCATTACCCAGGGTGTCGAATTTCTCCAAAAAAATCGGCGCACGCTACAAAAGGCCGAACAGCAGTATGGTGTTCCGGCTGAAATCATCACCGCGATTATTGGTGTCGAGACCTTCTACGGCCGCCATGCAGGGAGTTATCGGGTCATCGATGCCCTCACCACCCTCGCCTTCGCCTACCCCAAACGCGCCCCCTTTTTCCGCCAACAGCTGAAAGAGTTTCTCCTAATGAGCCGTGAAGAGTCGATTGATCCCCTGTCACTAATGGGATCCTACGCCGGGGCAATGGGCTTGCCACAATTTATTCCCAGCAGTTTTCGCAGTTATGCCATCGACTTTGACAACAGTGGGAAACGCGATCTCTGGCAGAGCGAAGAGGATGCCATTGGCAGCGTCGCCAACTATTTAGCCAGACACCGCTGGCAGAGGGGTGAGAAAATCGCCCTGCGGGCAAAAGTCGAAGGCGATCGCTACCAACCTCTGATCGACAAGGGGTATGAACCCTCCTTTGCGGTAAAAGATCTGCTCAAATATGGCGTCGTGCCTGAATGGGCGATCTCTGCAACTGATAACAAAATCGCCCTTATCGCCCTGGAGCAGCCTGAAGGTTTTGAACACTGGCTGGTTTTTAATAACTTCTATGCCATCACCCGTTATAATCACAGCCCGCTCTACGCAATGGCCGTTTTTCAACTAAGTGAAGCGATTCGTTCCAGTAGTGCGCTAACCCTGCCGGACAACAGATAACTATGCATTGGCTACTCCTCTTTCTAACCCTGCTCCTGTCGGCTTGCGGTTCGCTGCACCCACCGGGCGGTGGCACGCTGCCTGAGGGTGAGGTTAAAGCGCTCTCAGTCAGTGAAATTATGGCACTGCCAGAGCTGACACCCAAAAGTGAGCCCTTAAGCAAATTCGGTAATATGTCCAGCTATACAGTCAATGGTCAAAGTTATCATGTGCTGCAGAGCAGCCGTCACTTTATTCAAGAGGGGCTTGCCTCATGGTATGGCAGCAAGTTCCATGGTCGTCGCGCCTCCAGTGGCGAAACTTTTAATATGTATGCGATAAGCGCCGCCCATAAACAGCTCCCCCTGCCAACCTATCTGCGGGTAACCAATCTCGAAAATGGCAAAACCACTATCGTGCGGGTCAATGATCGTGGCCCCTTTGTCGGTAACCGCATTATCGATCTCTCCTATGCGAGCGCGGTACGGCTGGGCTTTGTGAATCAAGGTTCGGCAAGGGTACGCATTGAGGCGATTGATATTGAGAACAGCAACACCCCACAAACAGCCAGCGGTAAAACGCCCCCGACACCGGCACAAGCCATGGAGCAGGCGCTAAAGAGTGGTCCGGTGGTGGCGCCGATGGTGCTTAACAGCGGCG
This sequence comes from Gammaproteobacteria bacterium, assembly GCA_015231435.1. Taxonomy (GTDB): domain Bacteria; phylum Pseudomonadota; class Gammaproteobacteria; order Thiohalomonadales; family Thiohalomonadaceae; genus JADFYS01. The sequence continues at coordinate 3,745 of JADGBN010000079.1, read as the reverse complement.
TTGCCGATGCAATGCCACTCCCCCTTGAACCGCAACCATTGTCAGAAAGTACGCTGCCGCAAGCGATAAACGAAAACAGCCCGGGCACCGATGAGACAGTTTCGCCCGTCACGATGACAGGCAACACCGGTGACCTAGTACTCCAGGCTGGTGCCTTCTCAACCCGTGAAAATGCCCAAAAACAACAGCAGTTAATTAAGGATCTGGGGATTAAACCGGTGTTTATCAGTGAAGAGATCCGCCCCGAAGGCCCCCTTTTCAAGGTGCGCATCGGCCCGTTAACCGATGAGGGTGAGCTGCAGCGAATTAGTGAAACTTTACGGGCATTAGATATCATCACCAGGCGTGTAAACCGTTAGAATAGGCAGCATCGATGCAACGACTCACTCACCGGATCGGCAGATCCTGCACCATACTTATCTACAGCAAAGGGAAAACTATGCAGTATCTTTTCGCCACACTGGCCGCACTCCTAACGGTACTACTTCCCGCATTCAACCTATATGCGGAGGTGATAACCCCCCCCTCACCCCCCAGCCTGTTATCCAGCAGTTACATTCTGCTCGACGCCGGCAGTGGCACCATTCTCGCTGAGAAGGAGAGCCATACCCGCCTCCCCCCCGCCAGCCTAACCAAAATCATGACCGGCTATGTCACCTTTAATGAGATTCGTGGTGGCCGGATCACCCTTGACGATCAGGTGCTTATTAGCTCCAAGGCGTGGAAGACCGAAGGCTCCAAGATGTTTATCGAAGTTGATAAGCGGGTCAAACTTGAAGATCTGATTCAGGGGATGGTGATTCAGTCGGGAAATGATGCCAGCGTCGCCATCGCCGAACATGTCGCCGGTAGCGAGACCGCCTTTTCCTCCTTAATGAATCAGCACGCAGAGCGTCTGGGAATGAAGGATAGCCACTTTACCAACAGCACCGGACTGCCCGATGAAGCGCTCTACTCCAGCGCCTATGATATGGCTATTCTGGCGCGGGCGCTAATTAACGAGTTTCCTGAATACTATCGCTGGTACTCACAAAAAGAGTTCACCTACAACAAAATTACGCAAAAGAACCGTAACACCCTGCTTGCCAACGATGAGAGTGTCGATGGTGTTAAAACCGGCTATACCGAAGCGGCGGGGTACTGCCTCGTCACCTCGGCGCAACGCGATGGCATGCGTCTGGTGAGTGTCGTCATGGGCACCAGCAGCCCGCGCGCCCGCGCTCAGGAGACGCAAAAACTGCTTAATTACGGCTTTCGCTTCTATGAGTCACACCGCCTTTATGACGCCAAACAGTCACTGAAAAATGTCCGCGTCTGGAAAGGCGCCACAGAGCAGCTTGCCATTGGACTAGAGAATCCGCTCTACGTCACGCTGCCTCGGGGAGACTATGAGAATCTGCAGGCGACCCTCTCTATCGAAGCAGCACTTATCGCGCCGATTGCCGTTGGGCAAAACGTCGGCAAAATCCGTATTGAACTTCATGGCAAGTTGCTACAGGAGACCCCCCTTATCGCCCTTGAAGAGGTCGCTGAAGGGGGTTTCTTTAGCCAGATCACCGACCATGTTCTGATGTTATTCAATTAATTATCACCTCTCCTAACGGCACAAACCTATCCATGACTATCTACCTGAACGGCGACTATCTTCCCCTTGCTGAAGCGAAAATTTCGGTGCTTGATCGCGCCTTTATCTTTGGTGATGGCGTTTATGAGGTGATGCCTGTCTATGCTGGGCGCCCATTCCGCCTTACTCAGCATCTGCAGCGCCTCGAACAGAGCCTGCGCGGGATTGGCATGAGCAACCCGATGGCTAACAGCGACTGGGAGGCACGCTTCACCACACTCATTGACGCCAATGGCGGCGGTGATATGAGTCTCTATCTCCAGATTAGCCGTGGCGTTGCACCACGCGACCACCGTTTTCCCGAGGCGGTCACCCCCACTATTTTCATCATGACCAACCCCCTTCCGGCGCACGACAACCAACCCGTTGCCGGGGTCAGCGTGATTACCCTGGAGGATATCCGTTGGCAACAGTGCCATATTAAAGCAACCGCGCTGCTGGCCAATGTGCTGCTGCGGCAACAGGCCGTTGCTGCAGGCGTGACGGAGGCGATTCTGTTAGCCGCTGATGAGCTCACCGAAGGGGCGGCAAGCAATGTCTTCATCGTCACCCAGGGGGTGATCATGACGCCACCCAAATCGCCCAAAATTCTTCCCGGGATCACCCGCGATCTCGTCCTTGAGCTTGCAGCAGCGCAGCAGTTGCCCGCTCAGGAGTGCACTATCAGCCGCACCATGCTCCACCAAGCGGATGAGATCTGGCTGACAAGTTCAACCAAGGAGATCGTTCCCGTTTGCCAAATTGATGATAACGCCGTCGCCACCGGAGCGGTCGGCCCGATCTGGCAACAGATGAACCAACACTATCAAAACTATAAAGATCGTTTTCGCCGCGGTGAGGTTTAATTAGCGATGGGCAAGCAGTTAGCAGATCCCACCGAAAAATTAGCGAGTGAGGAGACACTCTTGCAGTTTCCCTGTGAGTTCCCGGTGAAGGCGATGGGGCGTCATAGCGCTCACTTTACCGATCTGGTGGTGGCCACCATCAGCCAACATGCCGGAACCATTGAAACCGCCATGGTCAGCTGTCGTCCCAGCCGCAATGGCAACTACAGCGCCGTCACGGTCACCATAACCGCCACCAGTAAACAGCAACTTGATGCCATCTACATCGCCCTGAACAGCCTCCCCGATGTCCAGATGACACTCTAAGACGCTGCGGTTAATCAGAGGGTAAAAGCGCCATTCATGAGCAAAGCCCCGCTACTTACTATTCGGCAACTCGGGATCGCTGACTACCTTCCCGTTTATCATGCGATGCGCGACTTTACTGCCCAGCGCCAACCCGATCAGCCCGATGAGTTATGGTTACTGCAACACCCTTCCACCTTTACCCGTGGACTTAACAGCCGCAGTGAAAATCTGCTAAATCCGGGCTCAATTCCAGTCGTAGCGGTCGATCGGGGGGGCGATGTGACCTACCACGGCCCGGGACAGTGGGTACTCTATCTGCTGGTCGATCTGCGCCGTCGCCATCTCGGTATTCGTGATTTTGTCACACTCATGGAGACGGGGGTGCTTAACCTCCTTGCCAGTGAGAAGATCCCTGCCCATGCGCGTCCAGAGGCGCCGGGCGTTTATGTCGCCAACCGTAAAATCGCATCACTGGGTCTTCGGGTACGACGCCAGGGCTGCTATCACGGGCTAAGTCTTAATGTGGCTATGGATCTAACACCCTACCAACGGATCAACCCCTGTGGCTATGCCGGGCTAAAAGTGACCGATATGCAGCAGGAGGGGAGTCAGCTTAGTTTTGCGCAAATTGGCGAAGCGCTGTTGCACCACACTATCGACCTTCTCTCCCGCCACCCAGCCACCACACCCACCACGCCAGCGGAGGTAGCAGATCACCATGAGTCATAACCCACAACGGGGTGCCGACAAAGTGGCGCGCATTCCGGTTAAAGTTGCCACGCAAACGGAGTTGATGAGAAAACCACCCTGGATTCGTGCCCGGGCACCCAATACCCCAGAGGCACTTCGGGTAAAACGCATTTTGCGCGAGCAACAGCTGCACACCGTCTGTGAAGAGGCCTCCTGCCCCAATTTGGGAGAGTGTTTTAGCCAGGCCACCGCAACCTTTATGATTTTGGGGAAAATATGCACCCGCCGCTGCCCCTTT
>JADGBN010000078.1 GCA_015231435.1 Gammaproteobacteria bacterium | reverse complement strand
CCACCATCGATAAAGGTAGGGAGAATGAACTCATCATCCTCACCGGCATGGTAGCCAAAATCGATGGCATCCATAGCAGAGGCAGCACGGCGTCCGGCACCATTCACCATCGCTTGCCAAGCGACCTCAACCCGTGGCCAGCGGTTATCGCGATCCATCGCATAGTAGCGTCCGGAGAGTGAAGAGTAGTATCCCTGTGATGCGCCAAGGGAGGCGGCAATCGCGTTAAGATACTGTTTGGCGGAGCGTGGTGCGGTATCGCGGCCATCGGTGATGGCGTGCAGGCTTGGGGTCACCTGATGGTGGCGGCAGAGTTTTAACAGCGCTTTCAGGTGGTTAATATGGCTATGCACTCCGCCATCGGAGATCAAGCCGACGATGTGCAGGGGACGCTGTTTTCCTTTGGCTTTATCAATCGCCGATAAAAGAATGCGGTTCTCAAAAAAACTGCCATCGGCAATGGCATCATCGATGACCACCAGATCCTGACGCACCAAAGTCCCTGAGCCTAAACTCATGTGCCCTACCTCAGAGTTCCCCATCTGACCGTCGGGTAGTCCGACTGCTTTCCCCGAAGCCTGAAGCAGGGTGTGGGGGTTATGGGCAAAGTAGCGATCAAGGTTTGGAGTGCGCGCCTCAATAACGGCATTATTGGTTTTAGCTGGGTTTGCGCCAAAACCATCAAGTATGATCAGTACAACGGGATGACGGGGAGCTTGGTTGGTATTGCTCATTGCGTATAAGTCCTGTGTCGTGGGGAAGTTTCAGTCGGCTATTTTAACGCTAAAAGCGGTCGTTTCATTTTTTACTATCATCTTTTTCATTGCCGTGCGATAGCGGCATCGGTACGATCCCGCCATGTCTGCAGAAGCCTCTTTGTCAGTTACGCCATCTCCCGTGATGCTTCCCTATGTGCGTCTTTCGACCTTCTATTTTGTCTATTTTGCAAGTTTAGGTGCTTTACTCCCCTATTGGGGGCTCTATTTGCAGTCGCTGGGTTTTTCTGCAAGAGAGATTGGCGAGTTGATGGCCATTATCATGGTGACCAAAATCGTTTCACCCAATATCTGGGGATGGCTTGCCGATCGCAGTGGGCAGCGGATGCGGGTGATTCGTCTTGGTTCACTGGCATCACTGCTGACTTTTGTCGCGATCTTTTATGTTTCAAGCTACACCGCCGTGGCGTTGGTGATGTTGTTATTCAGCTTCTTCTGGAATGCCACTTTGCCGCAGTTTGAGGCGGTTACCCTGGGCTATCTGCAGGAGGGGTTACAGCGCTATAGTGCGATTCGCCTCTGGGGATCGGTCGGTTTTATTGTCGCCGTGGCACTGCTTGCCCCGTTGTTGGATTACTTTGGAATTAACTTGTTAATTCCTGTTTTAACAGGTATTTATCTTGCTATTTTTCTCTGTAGTCTGGCTGTTAAAGAGCGCCCGCAGGAGCCAGTAGTCACTTCGGAGACGCCGCTGCTGTTACGCCAGGTGTTGCGTCGTCCTGAAGTGGTTGCTCTGTTGGTGATGAGTTTTCTGATGCAGGCAGGGCATGGGCCCTATTACAGTTTTTATACCCTCTATATGGAGGGCTTTGGTTATTCACGAACCCTTGTGGGGCAGTTATGGGCGTTGGGGGTGGTCGTTGAAGTGGTGATATTTCTCTTTATGCACCGACTGATACCGCGTTACGGGCTTTATCGGCTGCTTATTGCCAGCTTGCTGTTAACGCTGTTGCGCTGGCTGTTAATCGCCTTATGGCCGGACTCTTTACTGCTGATGTTACTGGCGCAGACGCTGCATGCCGCCAGCTTCGGTATTTTTCATGCGGTGACAATTACCCTTTTTCATCAGGCGTTTCCCGGTCGTTTGCAGGGTCGTGGACAGGCGATTTATAGTAGTATCAGCTATGGTGCCGGTGGCGCCTTGGGAGCGCTATTAAGTGGTTATGTGGGAGAATATTATTCACTCAATGCTATCTATCTGATGGCAGCGTTGTTAACCTTAATGGCGCTGCTGGTTGCTTGGCGTTGGTTGGATGATATTGCTGTTGTTGGCGGGAGGGTTGGCCGTTATAGATGAAATATGGGGATGTGCATGGCTGAGATGATTACGCTATCGAAGGCTGCAGCGATTTTGCAGGTGAGCCGTCGTGAATTGCAGACGCTGGTGCAGAAGGGGATGCTCACTGCCGAGAATGGTATGGTTTCGGTGGCCGAGATAACTCATCTCTATCCGCGCTTTTCGCTGGAGGATTCACCGGCGCTGGAGCGCTCAAAAATTATTAAGGCCAGCTCTTTCGGACGCCGTGTCAGTCAGACGGTCGCCCCCGAACAGGATGAGCTGGAGGTGCGACTTGAGCGTCGTGATCGCGATTTGGCTATCGCTAGGGCAGATGCCAAATATTATCGGGAGCTGAGCGAATGCATGATGGCTGCGCTAGAGAAGATGCGGCTGCAGGCCACTGCGGATCAGCTCTCTATGATTGAAAAACTAATGCAGGTGGTTTGTCACCGTCAGCAAGATCGTTTTAATTAACTGTGGTTATCAGGGGTAAGTGAATGCAAGGAAGAGACGTTATGTGGGCGTTAAAGGGTGCGGTGTTTGCCGCTCTGTTGTTGTTAACGGGGATGCTCTGGGCGACAGAGCTCACTGCACCATCTCCTGCGCCCGCTTTTACTTTACCGCGAGCGGATGGTTCACTGGTCACCTTGGCCGATTTGCGTGGCAAGGTGGTCTATCTTGATTTTTGGGCCTCCTGGTGTCCCCCCTGTCGAAAGTCGTTCCCTTGGATGAATGCGATTCATGAGCGCTATCAGCAGCAGGGGTTGGTGGTGGTGTCGGTAAATGTTGACCAGGATCGAGCCATGGCGGCCCGTTTTCTCGCGCAGTTACCGGCAAAGTTTGAGGTACTTTATGATAGCGATACGACTGTAGCCGAGCGTTACCATCTGGTCGGTATGCCTACCTCCTTTTTTATTGATCGCCAAGGCAATGTGGTTCTGCAACATGATGGTTTCAGAAATAGTGACGAGGCGGAGCTGGAGGCAATTCTGCAGAGGATTCTGCAGGAGTAGTGGCTATTTGCTATTTGCTATTTGCATCTCCCCCTGATAGTCAGGGGGAGATGACATGAGAGACGGTTTGCAGGTTATGAATAGATCTCGGGAACAAAGGTCTGATCGGAGATGGGGGGACGAATATAGCTGTTGTCCTCCTTGCGAACGGGAAGTTCAATCTTCTCGGGTGTGAGATCCTCGTAGGGAACCATGCTGAGAAGGTGGGCAATCGCATTAAGCCGTGCCATCTTCTTGTTATTGGAGTTAACCACATACCACGGTGCCTGTTTGATATCGGTATGGGTAAACATCTCGTCCTTGGCGCGGGAGTATTCAACCCAGCGGGAGAGGGACTCCAGATCCATTGGGCTAAGTTTCCAACGTTTGTGCGGCTCTTCAAGACGGCTGCGAAAACGTGCCTCCTGTACTTCGTCAGAGACGGAAAACCAATATTTAATTAGGACAATGCCGGAGCGAACCAGCATCCGCTCAAACTCGGGGCAGGAGCGGAGAAACTCGCTGTATTCCGCTTCGCTACAGAAACCCATGACGCGTTCAACGCCGGCACGGTTGTACCAGCTACGGTCAAAGAGCACCATCTCACCTGCCGCAGGAAGATGCGGAACGTAGCGTTGAAAGTACCACTGCGTCTTTTGGCGTTCGGTGGGGGCAGGGAGGGCGACAATACGACAGAGAAGTACGCCCACGTCACCTTCTTCTTTAACGGTGGCAGAGGTGATATCTCCTCGGGAGAGGATCAGATCCTTATCCCCTCACCCCAGGTGGCCACCTACGACATGATGCCAGAGATGAGCGCGCCAGCGGTCTCAGATACTGTGATTAACGCGATTAAAAAGGATGAGTATGCGTTTATCGTGGTGAACTACGCCAATGGCGATATGGTCGGCCATACCGCGATGCGCGATGCGATTATTGAAGCGGTAGAGGTGCTTGATCGTGAAGTTGGGCGCGTGATTGAAGTGGCTAGGGAACACAACTACAGCGTCGTGCTGACCTCTGACCACGGTAACTGCGATGAGATGGTTGACCCCAACACCGGCGAGCCCCAAACCCAACACACCACCTACCCGGTGCCCTGTCTGATTATCGACAGCAATGCCTGGAAACTGAGTAGCTGCGGCGGAATTATTAATATCTCACCCACCGTGTTACACCTCATGGGACTTCCCAAACCCGCTACTATGCGTGCTGACTCTCTTCTTTTAGCACCATTAAAGAACAGCGTTTAGCACATACAACCGCTGGGGCAACGGCAGATCTGGCATCCGTCTAATGCCATTAAGTTAAGGGTGTCCACTGCCCGATTGCCGGGTGTCGGCGGCAGGGATGCCGCCGTCAAGCCCCCAGGGATGGGTTTACGGCGTCCCTGCAAGCGGGTGGTGGGCACCCTTAGGCTTATCTTAATGGCATTGGTGTGCCGCCCCATCGCAAAAAAACTACTTAGTTTCAGAGGCTAAACGAATCACCTCAACACGTCGGTTCATTGACCGATTAGCCTCACTATCATTCTCAACCAGTGGCAAACGTTCGCCAAAGCCGATAATTCGCAACTGTTCGCCACCCATAGCGAAATGGCGACGCAGATACTCACGTACACTGCGGGCACGTCTAATACTTAAATCCATGTTGTATTCATCCTCCCCCACCGCATCGGTATGGCCGGCGATAAGCAGCGGCTCCCCCTGTAGACGGCTATCGTGAAGTGCCGCAGCTAACTCCTCTAACAACGGTAACGAGCTGTCACTTAACTTGTCGGAGTCAAAGTCAAACTGAAGCATCAGATTAGCGTGTCCCGCCTCCGCAGTTGTCGCATACTCAATACTCTCCTGCACCCCAAGCCGATTTTCACTCACCGCCTCAACACGCTGCTGCCGTCGTAGTGCCCGAGGCGTTTGCGAAGAAAAAAGTGAACGCCGCTGTCCCAACTTAGCATCGCCAACCTCACCCTGATCTGGCAAGGTTAAGGCGCGAATAATCGCCTCGCGATCTCCTGCAAACTGCGGCGCTGCATGCAGCGCCGCTAACGCCATAAAAAGCAGAGAGAGTCCGATAAATAATTGAAAAAAAACCGATTTAATCATCACGTTACTACCCCCGCCGTTACCGTAAAAATGGTTCAACGCCTAAATTACCATAGATCTTATGTAGCAGACTATTCTTCCCCTGATGCTTCACTTCATACATTAACAGATCCGCTATTTTCACTATCGCGTGAGGCTGTTCAGGCAGAGATCGGCAAGTCAGCAGCCCTGTACTATACCCAAACTACTTGGAAATGCAGGTAGGCGGCAAAGTCGCTAAGTGCGATCACTCAGGAGGGCGCAGACAGTGGGGCAGCAGGGCAATCACTGAACGCATGGCTGTTGTCAGTGCGGCCTCGATTGCCGCCATGGTGATAAGTTCACTGCTTAAACCCGCTGCCCAGTTGGCTACCAGAGAGATTCAGGCGTAATCGATCTCCAGCTCCCGCGCCAAAGCAGCTTCGGGCATTCCGGTCATCCCGACCACATCACCCCCCGCCGCAGCGATATAACGAATCTCTGCCGCACTCTCAAGGCGCGGGCCATTGGTGGCGGCGTAAACCCCTGCATCAATCACGGCAACCTCTGCAACGGCGGCGGCGGAGAGAATTCGCTGACGCAGGGTTTCGCTATAGGGTTGGGTAAAGTCGATATGTTTTACCCCTGGGCAGGCTGTCTCATGCTCGCCGTCAAAAAAAGTGCTGTCACGTCCCGAGGTGAAGTCAATTATCTGATTGGGCAACACCACCCTGCCGGGCCCCATATCGTGGCGAACGCCCCCTACCGCATTAATAGCGATAATGGCGCGCACCCCAAGTTGATGCAGCGCCCAGATATTAGCGCGATAGTTTATTTTATGCGGCGGCAGATGATGTCCTGCACCATGACGTGGCAAAAATAGTAGTGGCACGCCTGCCAGTTCAGCAATCGTGACTGCGGCAGAGGGTGCACCAAAAGGGGTCGTTAGCAGCTGCGCATCAAGCCGTTGCAGACCGCTCATCTGATTTAATCCGGTACCGCCAATCACTGCGATAACACTCATGCTACAAGCCCCGCACCGCAAAAATACCCGGCGCATTGCGCCAGTAGTGGTGATAATCCATGCCATAGCCGAAAAGATAGCGATCCGGGAGCTCGACGCCAACAAAGTCCGCCTCAATGCCGACATTACGTTGATGCAGCTTTTTCACCAGTACGGCGCTGAACACCTCGGCTGCCCCCTGCTGCTGGCACCACGCAATCACCTCTTTTAGAGTGATCCCCTCATCAAGAATATCATCGATAATTAACACCGTTCGCCCCGATAACGGAGTCTGGGGAACTGCGTGCCAGTTTAAGTGGTTGCCGACCGTCGCGTCACCATAACGGCTGGCATGAAGATAATCACACTGCAACGGAAAATTAAGCAGGGGCAGAAGTTGCCCACAGGCGACCACCCCACCGGTCATTAATGTGATGAGCAGCGGATTACTCTTTTGCAAGCGTGCGCTAATTTCGCCCGCGATACGCACGATTGCCTGCTGCATCTCTGCGGCGGTGACTAACTGCTCCGCCTCCTGATAAACAAGTGCCGCCTCTGCTACGGTGACCATGTTCGCTGCTCCTCATTGCCACTAATACGCTGTACGCGATTGCCGATACCACAAAGTAACTCGTAGGAGATAGTTGACGCCGCCGCTGCCACCCGCTCGACGGCTATGGTATCACCCCACAACTCCACCACATCACCCACGCAAGCATCAGGGTGTTGGCGCAGATCAATCGTTATCATATCCATCGAAACGCGTCCGATAAGCGGTGCCTCACCGGTTTTCAAGGCAACGGGTGTGCCAGCAGCCGCATGACGCGGGTAACCGTCACCATAACCCACCGACACCACACCGACAGCCATCGCATCGGGTGCCTGCCAGGTCGCCCCGTAACCAATCGTCTCCCCCTGAAGCAGCTGTCGCACCGCGATTAAACGAGCGTAAAAGCGCATCACCGGTTGCAGATTAAAGTCACTACCCACGCCATTTAAGAGTGGCGAGCAGCCATAAAGCATAATGCCCGGGCGCACCCAGTCACGATGCGTCGCCGGTCGGGTTAGGATGGCGGCTGAATTGGCAAGCGACTGTTGTAACGGGGTCTCTTGATAGGGTAGCAAACTGCGCTCATAACAGACTATCTGATCCTCGGTCATCCTAGCCTGCGGATCATCGGCACAGGCGAAGTGGCTCATCACCCCTTGGAGTTGCAGACGCGGTTCAGCCTGAACCGCCGCAATCACTGCGGCTAGCACTTCGGGACGAAATCCCAAACGATGCATACCGCTATCAAGCTTCAGCCATAAGGGGATGGTTTCCCGTGGATTCTCTGCAAGAAGACGCTGCAACAGCGCTAACTGATAGGTTGAATGCAGCACTGGGGTCACCTGTAGCGGCAGCAGTGCCGCCGCGGCAGCCGCATCGTGTACCCCCTCAAGCAGAATAAGCGGTTGTGTCACTCCCCCCTGACGCAGGCGTTCCGCCTCACCGATGGTCGCAATCGCAAAGGCATCCGCCGTTTGCAGGGCACGAGCAGCGAGCAGCAGACCGTGCCCATAACCATCCGCTTTAATCGCAGCCATCACCTTGGCCTGCGGCGCATAGTGACGCACCATCGCCAAATTATGACGCAGGGCTGCCGAGTTAAGCGTCACCCAGGCGCGCTGACTCATCCGAAGTCGTTTCCGTAGCTGTCGTGGGCAAGATTTTCAAAGCGCGTGTACTCCCCTAAAAAGGCAAGCCGCACCATACCAATTGGGCCATTACGCTGCTTACCAAGAATAATCTCGGCGACCCCTTTGTCGTGACTATCTTCGTTATAGACCTCATCACGATAGATAAAAGTGATGACATCCGCGTCCTGCTCAATCGCTCCTGATTCACGCAGATCGGACATCACCGGGCGTTTGTTGGGGCGCTGTTCGAGACTGCGGTTAAGCTGTGACAGGGCGATCACCGGCACATTCAGCTCCTTTGCCAGCGCCTTTAGGGATCGCGAAATTTCGGAGATCTCTGTTGCGCGATTCTCCGCAGAGGAGCCGCTGCCGCGCATTAACTGCAAGTAGTCGATAATAATCAGCCCCAACCCCTTGTCGCGCTTCAGACGACGCGCTCGGGCACGCAGTTCGGTATGGGTAAGGGCGGGGGTATCATCAATATAGATGGGGGATTCAGAAAGCATACCGAGGGCGGAGGTGATTCGCGACCAATCATCATCATCGAGTTTCCCCGAGCGTAACCGCGTCTGATTAATCCGCCCGAGTGAGGAGATCATCCGCATCGCAATCTGCACCCCTGGCATCTCCATCGAGAAGATCGCCACCGGATGCTGATATTTAATCGCTGCATTTTCGGCAATATTCATCGCAAAGCTGGTTTTTCCCATCGATGGACGACCGGCGATAATAATCAGATCGGAGTTCTGCAACCCCGAGGTTTTCATATCAAAATCGGTGAAATCGGTGGGAATACCGGTGATCGGGCTGTCACGCTCAAAAAGATCCTCAATGCGATCAACTGCATCATTCAGCAGATCGCGAATGGCGACAAAACCGACGCGGCTGCGCGCACTCTGTTCAGCGATAGAAAATATTTTGGTTTCAGCAATATCGAGAATTTCACTCACCTTGCGCCCTTCCGGCTGGTAGGCGCTGTCGGCAATCTCATTGGTTGCCTGAATCAGCTGTCGCAAAATTGACCGTTCCCGGACAATCGCGGCATAGGATTTGATATTCGCCGCCCCAAGGCTGTTTGAGGCAAGCTCACTAAGATAGCCAATCCCCCCCACCTCATGAATTAACCCCTGATTGACCAGCCAGTCAGAGAGGGTGATCGCATCAAAGGGGCTATTTTCATCGGCAAGACGGCTAATGCCGCGAAACAGAAGGCGATGATCGTAACGGTAAAAATCAACCTCGGAGACTGCATCTGCGACCCTGTCCCAGGCACTGTTATCGAGCATCAAACCACCCAACACCGACTGCTCGGCATCAATAGAATGGGGCGGTAGTTTCAACGCCTCTGCGGTACCGTTGCCATAGTCAGGCGCGTGATAGGTGGCGTAGTCGGGGGGGTATTCAGGCGGGGTGTCAGGAGCGCTTGGCATTAGGTGTCACATCCGGCGGGTGTCTAACAAGAGGACGAACATCAAGGTAAAACCGAATGCCGTTGTGGTATTGCCACACCAGCATCGGTAATTAACCCTCTTCCTGCAACCATTCGGGGAACAGATCCCGAACAGATCAGACGTTACTCGGCAGTGACCCGCAGCGTCATCTTCTCCACTACATCACCGTGTAGTGAGACGGTAAAGGTATACTCGCCCGTCTGACGCACCGCACCGGGAAGATGCACCTCGTTACGCTCCACCACTACGCCTGCCGCATTAATCATGTCAGCGACATCGTGAGCCGTCACCGAACCAAAGAGTTTCCCCTCTTCACTGGCGCGCATCGCAACACTCACAGATCCCACTGCGGCGAGTTCTGCGGCACGCGCTTGGGCAGCTGCAAGCACTTCTGCAGCGCGCTTTTCCAGATCAGCACGACGTGCCTCAAAGAGCTCAATATTCGCTTTCGTCGCCATCGTTGCTATCCCTTTAGGGATAAGATAGTTACGCGCATAGCCGGACTTTACCTCAATCTGTTGACCAAGATTACCCAGGCTTTTCACCTTTTCCAGTAAAATTACGTTCATTCCTTTACCTCACACAAAAGTTCGTTATCTATCGAAAGAGTCGTGACAGGGAGCTTACAGCTCACCCTCCTTGCGTCCCTTGCCTTGCCAAAAGAGACGAAAATCAAACCAGTTATCCACCACACCAAACATCGCCAGAACAATCACCATCTGCGGCAGTGCAAAAATCAGTAACAGATAGAGACCCGCTAACCAGAAACGGTTAGCCTCGAGGTTAAAGGCGACACCGTGAACCACCGCCAACCCCTGCAGCGTCACCACCGCCACTGCTACCAACAGCAACTCTTCAGCGATTTGTGACAGCGTGGTCATTTCAACCATTGCCAACAGCAGCAGCAACAACGTCGCAGCGATCATCGGTCGCCCTAAACGTAACTGACGAAAGTCACGACCAAAGCCACCCGGATTATAAAGCTCTGCCTGCCACCAGCGTGCCAGATAGAGCCCACACAACCACTGCATCAGTGCCGCCACCGCGACCAGACCACTCATCACCGATGCCAGATCATCCAACCCCGGTAACAGCAGGGCTGAGAGTTCCGCATGGCCGTTATCGGCGATCTCGTTAAGTATGCCTAACAGCAGATCACGCCACCAAAAGACCGGATCATCCAGCAGCAGATAGAAGGCAACCACCACCGCCGCCGCCGCCAGCGCCGCACGCAGCAGATTCATTGCCATATTGGCAGTAAAACCCAAATGCAGTGCCAACAGCGCTACGGGTAACCACAACACCAGCACAAACCCTGCCCCGGTGGTTAATGATCCAACCAGCAGCAGCGATAACAGGCTGGTGGCAACGGTTGCCCCGACCATGACTTCAACACAACTGCGGTAGCCGTTACGCAGCGCCACCAGCGCCACGGCGGCACTACTTAAGTAGCTTAAGGGAAAGAAGATAAGCGATAACAGGGCGGTTACGGTAATAACCAGTATCGCCTGCATCCTTCCCCGCATCACATAGCTGGCAAGAAACTGCACTGAAGTGCAATCAGCGTTCGGTTAGTGGTTTACCGGTGCGAGTCGCAATAGGGGATAAGCGCCAGGAAACGGGCGCGTTTAACCGCCTTGGCAAGCTGCCGCTGATAACCGGCTTTGGTGCCAGTAATACGGCTGGGAACAATCTTGCCTGATTCAGTAATGTTATTGCGAAGCGTCGGGATATCTTTGTAGTCGATACTCTCTACCCCATCAGCGGTAAAGCGACAAAATTTTCTGCGTCTAAAAAAACGGGCCATAGTTAATTCCTTAT
>JADGBN010000077.1 GCA_015231435.1 Gammaproteobacteria bacterium | reverse complement strand
ACATTAATCTGGCAAAGTCACGGGGGCAGGTATGGGCATAATGAAAATTGAAGGTGTTATTTTTACACCGCAAAAGATTATTCCGGTTCCCGGGGGGGATGTTTATCGTGCGGTTCGTCTGGGTGATGTCGGTTTTACCGGTTTTGGTGAGGCCTATTTTTCAACTTTTGTACCCGGGGCGGTTAAGGCCTGGAAACGCCATCGGGTGATGACGCTGAATTTGGTGGTTCCTGTCGGTTCAGTGCTGATTGTGATGGTGGATACGCGGCTAGGATCAGTCAGTGAGGGAGGGATGGAAGTTCGCACCTTGGCACATAGCGATTATGGTCGTCTGACGGTTCCCCCTGGGATCTGGTTTGGCATGAAAGGGTTAGGTCTTGCCCCTTCGATTATCCTCAATGTCGCTGATATTGTTCATGATCCCGATGAGGTTGATCGCAAAAATCAGGATGAGATTGCCTACGCATGGGATAGTTCGCAGTGAAGGTCGTTCTTTTAGCGGGAGGGTTTGGTACGCGCCTTTCAGAGTACACCGAGTCGATCCCCAAGCCGATGGTGACCATTGGGCGCAAGCCGATCCTTTGGCATATCATGGGAATCTACGCGCGTTATGGCTTCTCGGATTTTTATCTGGCGCTCGGTTATAAAGCAGAGGTGATAAAAGAGTACTTTCTTCACTATCGCAGTATGAACTCCGATTTTTCGCTCAATTTAGGGTCAGGCAAGATCACCTATCTGCAACAGGATGAGAGTGACTGGAATGTTACATTGGTGGATACCGAAACCACGCCGATGACCGGCGGGCGATTAAAGCGGATGCAGCGTTATATCGGTCATGAGACCTTTTTAATGAGTTATGGTGATGGCGTTGCAGATATTGATATTAAAGCGTTACTCGATTTTCACCGCCAACATGGCAAGATGGTGACTGTGACAGCGGTACATCCCGGCGCACGTTTTGGTGAGTTGGAGATGGAGGAGAGTGGCGTCGTCACCTCTTTTATGGAAAAACCACAAACCGGTCATGGCTGGATTAATGGTGGTTTTTTTGTGTTTGAACCGGAATTTTTTGATCTGATTGAAAATGATGCAACGATTCTGGAAAAAACGCCGCTTGAGCGTGCGACAGCGATGGGCGAGTTAATGGCCTATCGCCATAAGGGGTATTGGCAGTGTATGGATACCAAGCGTGACAGAGATGTCCTTGAGGGGTTGTGGCAAAGTGGGGCCGCGCCTTGGGCGAAGTAGGGGAAGTTTTGTCAGGTCGACTGCTGGTCGTGGGGGGGACTGGTTTTATTGGTCGTCATCTGGTCAGGCGAGCCGAACAAGCGGGATTAGCTGTGACGGTACTATCGCTTCATCCCCCCGCTGCAGGGGTGACAAGGGCGGGTGTTGAGTATCTACAGGCCGATCTTCGTGATGCCTCGCGGTTGCAGCAACTTTTGGCCGTCAGATCATTCGAATATGTGGTTAATCTTGGCGGTTATATTAACCATGCAAACTATCAGAACGGGGGGCGAGAGGTACTGGCTGCTCACTTTAATGGTTTGGACAATCTGGTTAGTACGCTGAAGCGTGATACTTTAAAAAAATTTATCCAGATTGGCAGCAGTGATGAGTATGGTAATGTCTCCGCCCCGCAACATGAGGATTGTCGCGAACATCCTATCTCTCCCTATGCGATGGCCAAGGTTGCCTCTGCCCATCTGCTACAGATGCTGCATCTAACCGAGGGGTTTCCGGCGACCATTTTACGGCTCTTTTTAGTCTATGGGAGCGGGCAGGATCGTCAGCGATTTTTGCCACAAATTATCTCTGGTGCGCTTGCGGGAAAGGTTTTTCCCGTTTCGGCAGGCGAGCAGTTACGTGACTTTTGTTATATTGACGATATTATCGACGGCTTATTTAAAGCACTTGGTAGCCATGAGAGTGATGGTGAGGTGATTAATTTGGCCTCTGGGCAGCCGGTGACCATTCGTCATGTACTCGAGCAGGTTATTGAAATTGTTGGTAGAGGGGAACCTAAGTTTGGTGAAATTCCCTATCGCACGGGAGAGAATATGGCACTCTGGGCCGACGTGAGTAAAGCGAAAAAACTGCTGCATTGGCAAGCAACGACTCCTTTGCATAAAGGATTGGTGCAAACCATTGAAGCCTACCGACAGACAGGTTAATCAATCTATGTCAATGTCACCGCCCTTGGTTAGTATCATAATGAACTGCTATAACGGCGAGCGGTTTCTGCGACAGGCGATTGATTCCGTTTATGCCCAGAGCTTCCGTGATTGGGAAATTATCTTTTGGGATAACGGTTCAACAGATAACTCAGCGGCCATTGCCCAATCCTATGATCAACGGCTACGCTATTTTCTTGCCGAAAAGACAACGCCGTTAGGAGAAGCGCGAAACCTAGCCTTGCAACAGGTTCGGGGACGTTACCTCGCATTTTTGGATACCGATGACTGTTATCTGCCTCATAAACTGGCGACGCAAGTGGCGCAGCTGGAGCAGGAGGATATCGCTCTTTGCTACAGTAGTGCCATCTTTATTAATGAAGATAATCGGGTGATCCGGCATTACCGTGTACGTGAGGCGCGTGGTGATCTGCTGGCAACCTTGCTTGAGCGCTATGAGATTAATATGCAGAGTGTGATGTTGCGTTATCAGCTGTTACAGGACGAAGGGTTGCAATTTGATACTTCACTACACTACTGCCCTGACCGCAATCTCTTTCAACTCATCGCTGCACGTTATCCTATTGCTGCAATGAGCGAACCGCTGGTGCAGTACCGTATTGTTAAAGGTTCGCTTTCAAGCAAAACAGTCGATTTGGCCGCATCTGAGATTGGTTATACCCTAGATAAACTGGTTGCAGAAAACCCTGGCATCGTTCAGCGTTGTGCGCAGCCGCTACAAAAAGCCTACGATAAACTTCATTATTATCGGGCGATTGCCGCCTTAACGCATCGGCAGCGACGTGAAGCACAATCACATATCGATGTTGTTCGCTGGAAACGCTGGCAGTATCTGTTGTTGTCCTTACTGATTTCATTGCCACTTCCACCACAGTGGTTACTGCGTTTGGTTAAGCGTTAGAAGGCTGTTTTGGCAAACAAAGAGCACGACAGCTAGCGTGATATCAGGTAAAAAAATTACCTTTTTTGTTACGGTTGATTGGTACTTCCGCCTGCACTGGATGCAGTTGGCGATAGCAGTGCAAAAGGCAGGGTATCAGGTTTCGGTAATTACTCAGGAGAGTGGCGAGGGTGATTTAATCCGTGCCAGCGGGCTAAAACTGTTGCCGATTAATCTGTCACGCGGTGGTAGCAACCCTTTTACCGATCTGAATACCCTTGCCGAACTGCGCAAAATACTGAAGAGCGAACGTCCTGATATTCTGCATAACATTGCGCAAAAACCGACGATATACGGTACTTTAGTCGGTCGCGCACTGGGAATTCCCGTCATTGTTAATACCATGGCTGGTATGGGGTGGGTCTTCAGCTCAGATGCGTGGCGCGCAGCAGTTATCAAACCCCTGTTGGCGGGGGCGTACCGACTGCTTTTTCACCATCGCTCGACTCATTTGGTGGTACAGAATCCCGATGATGCGCAACTGCTGGCGCACCATACCGGTTTGCCCCTAGAGAAGATCGCGGTAATTCGTGGTGTAGGGGTCAATTTACAACACTACAGGCCACAGCCTGAACCTGTTGGCCCGATAGTGGTGACTTTGGCATCACGTCTGGTATGGGATAAGGGAGTTGCAGAGTTTGTTGAGGCAGCACGTCTGCTACAACAGCGTGGGTGCAGCGCGCAGTTGCATCTGGTGGGCAAACCCGATGACGACAACCCCGCTGCCATACCTCTGGCAACCTTGCAGCAGTGGCATCAGGAGGGTATCGTCACCTGGCACGGTTTTCGTGATGATATGGCGAACGTATTGGCAGAGTCACACATTATTGCGCTACCCTCCTACCGTGAAGGGTTACCAACCATTCTTATTGAGGCAGCTGCGGCGGGAAAGCCGATGATCGCCACCGATGTTCCCGGCTGTCGGGAAGTGGTTAAGGACGGCGTTAACGGTTATTTGGTGCCGATAAAAAATGTTGAAGTGCTTGCAAATGCCATTAAAAAATTAATTGATTCGCCACAGTTACGTTATAAAATGGGTATGGCAGGGCGTGAACTGGCAGAGCATACGTTTTCAATAGAGATAATTGTATGCAAGCACTTAGCTATCTATCGTTCTTGTCTGTTAGGATAATTTGTTCTGTCATAGAGATAATTTTAATTTAAAGATACAGCTCATTTATGTTAACCAATGCATCTATTCTGATTACCGGCGGTACTGGCTCATTTGGTAATACCTTTGTACCAATGACGTTGGCTAAATATAATCCACGACGTCTTGTTATTCTTTCCCGTGATGAGATGAAGCAGTGGGAAATGGCAAAACTTTATGCGGGTGATCGCCGTGTTCGTTTTTTATTGGTGATGTAAGAGATAAGGATAGGCTGCATCGGGCGTTAAATGGTATTGAGTTTGTTGTTCACGCGGCGGCAACTAAAATTGTTCCGACTGCGGAGTATAATCCATTTGAGTGCGTGAAAACGAATGTAAATGGCGCAATGAATTTGCTTGATGCCTGCATTGATCAGGGGGTTAAGCGGGTCGTGTCACTATCGACTGATAAGGCAAGTAGTCCATGTAATTTGTATGGTGCAACAAAACTAGTTTCAGATAAATTATTTATCGCCTCAAATAACTATACGGGTTCACAGGATACACGTTTTTCAGTGGTACGTTATGGCAATGTGATGGGATCGCGTGGCTCTGTTATCCCATTTTTTATGCAAGAGGCTGAAAAAGGGGTTTTACCGATTACTGATCCACGAATGACGCGCTTTATGATTACGCTGGAACAGGCTGTTGATTTGGTTTGGATTGCTTTTAATGACATGGTAGGCGGAGAGATTTATGTTAAGAAAATCCCGTCCATGAATATTTTAGACATTGCTAGTGCCATTAGCGAAAAGGTAAGAATTGAAATTGTTGGTATCCGTCCGGGTGAAAAGCTACATGAGCAGATGATTGGTTTAGAGGATGCACCATATACTTATGAATATGATGATTACTATAAAATACTTCCAGCCATTCATAGTTGGAGCAAAGATCCTGCGAGAATTAAGAATGGGAAAATTGTTTCAGCAGATTTTATTTATGCCTCAGACAATAATCCGATAAAAATGAGCGCTGCTGAGTTGCACCGATGGGTTATGGATAAAAAAGGATTAATAGGGAAAATATAATCCATTTCTTCGATTTAGAAAAAAGCCACCTCACGGTGGCTTTTCTGTTTTCAGCGGAAAAAAATTAAACCACTTTTCGCAACGGTTCCCGATTTATCAACTAAACCCAAATCAGCATCCCCATCTCAAAACGGTTGGCTAGTGCCTTGTGGTATGGGTAGGCGCGTAGCCGGTAGAACTGTTGTCCTGAAAGTGGTGGCAGCAGTAGGGTACGGAAGATCTGCTCTTTACCTAACACCTCCACCTTGTCAAGGTGATGGCTGCCTTGTAGGACGCACTCTCCCTCCGGTGTCTCTGTACCAATGAGCACCTCGACACGAACATCATCGGCATTTAGTCCGTTTAATCCCATGGCGACCTCTATCGGTAGGCGCTCACCCGCTTTAATTGCGGTAATGGGTGTATCGTGTCTGCGTACGGTCACCCCCGACCAGGCGGCACGAATTCTCGCTTTCCATTTGGAGACTTCTCGGGCGATGGCGAAGTTATGATTTTCAAGCATTTCTCGTTGAATAATCGCCTTGCTGTAGGCGGTTGTCAGGTAGTCCATAACCATCCGCTGGGTGTTATAGCGTGGGATGATGGTGCGCATTGACGCTTTGGAACGCTTAACCCATTTCGTCGGTAAGCCGCCGTGGTCACGTTCGTAATAGGTGGGAATGACCTGATACTCGAGTAGATCGAGAAGCTCGCGAGCCTCTTCACTGTCACGGTAGGCAGGATCGACATTGTCACTATGGGGGGTTATCGCCCAACCATTTTCACCATCATACCCCTCACCCCACCAACCATCGGTAATACTGAGGTTAATCACGCCGTTTATTCCCGCCTTCTGACCTGAGGTACCGCTTGCTTCCAAGGGATATTGCGGAGTATTCAGCCAAACATCGACCCCGGTCACCAATGACCGTGACAGGTTAAGGTCATAGTTTTCCAAAAGAATAATGCGCCCGATAAATTCGGGGCGTTTAGAGAAGGCGTGAATAGTACGAATGAGTGCTTGCCCGGGTTCATCTCGTGGGTGTGCCTTACCGGCAAAGATAAAAATAACCGGCCGCTTGCGATTATTTAGCAATCTTGCGAGGCGTTCAGGGTCGGCAAAGAGTAGCGTTGCCCGCTTATAGGTGGCAAAGCGGCGGGCAAAACCAACCGTAAGTACATCGGCATCCGTAGGGTGTAGGTAGTTAAGATGACGTTCTATTTGTGACTCTGCGCAGCCATTGCGCTTATGTTGCAGATGATAGCGCCGCCGCACGTTTTCAAAGAGATAGGACTTTAGGGTTAAACGCAGGCTCCAGAAACTATGGTCCGGTATCTCATCGACAATCTTCCAGTAATCTTTATCAAGCAGTTTACCGCGCCAGGCGCCACCAAACTGTAGGTCAAAGCGGTTGGCCCAGTCACTTGCCAAAAAAGTGGGCACATGGATACCGTTGGTGACATAACGAATCGGATTATCTTCTGGGGGGATTTGTGGCCAGATGTAACTCTCCATTTGCGAAGCGACCCGTCCGTGAATGCGGCTGACTCCATTGCGAAAGCGCGATCCGCGCAGCGCCAATGAGGTTTGGTTAAAACGATCGTAGCCTGCAGGGGATTGACCGAGGCTTAAAAAACGGTCCATACTGATGGCAAGATCTTTGACATAGTCGCCAAAAAACTCCCGTACTAAATCGTGTGGGAAGATGTCATGACCGGCTGGAACGGGGGTATGGGTGGTAAAGACGGTGCCTGCGGCAACTGCCTCCCAAGCGGTATCAAAATCGAGACCATGTTTGACCAACTCCCTTACCCGTTCAAGAATCTGAAACGCTGCATGCCCTTCGTTAATGTGCCAGGCGGTCGGCTTAAGACCTATCGCCCGTAGGGCTCGCACGCCACCAATGCCCAGGACAATCTCCTGCATAATGCGGGTGCGCGTATCGCCACCATAGAGCTGATAGGTAATTGCCCGCCCCTCATCACCATTGCTGGGAATATCGGAGTCGAGTAGATAGAGGCTAATCCGGCCGACTGTGGCTTTCCAGACATTCAACTTGAGATCGCGACCTAACAGTTTCACGTTAACGGTCAGGTTATCTCCCATCTCATTCTGTACCAGTTTAATCGGCATATCCTGAAATGCTTTGGGGCGAAAGTGGGCGACCTGATTGCCAGCATCATCAATCGTCTGGGTAAAGTAACCCTGACGATAGAGCAGACCCACGCCAACAAAAGGAAGAACTAAATCACTGGCCGCCTTACAGTGATCACCCGCCAAAATACCGAGGCCGCCGGAGTAGATGGGAAAGCTCTCATGCATACCAAATTCGGCACAAAAGTAGGCGATGAGATCTTCACTTTTATTAAGATAGTCATCAACATTAATGCCATCCTCTGTTTTATAGCTATCGTAGGCGGTGAGAATACGGCGATAGTCCTGCATAAAGACACGGTCAACGGTGGCTGCTTCTAGCTTCTCTTGGGAGACCTGGCGTAAAAAGAGGATTGGGTTATGGTTGCACTCATCCCACAATGGTCCGTCGAGGCGTCGAAAAATAGCGCGAACATCACGATCCCAGCTATAGAAGAGATCGTTGGAGATCTCTTGCAAGCGGCTTAGTTTTTCCGGAATATTGGGTTGAACTTCAACAGTAAAACGCATGCCAGACATTATAACGCCCCTTTTCCTTGTTCATTATTTAAGCCTACACCACCTTATGATGCGCAGACTCAACCACGCCAGCGGTAACTTACCTAAGATTACCAGCAAGAGTGTGACAGATTCTAGCATTCGTGGTAAAGCATTATTCTAATGACCACATTCTCGTGCTCTTTCCGATGCTACAATTACTCTCGGTTTAACCCCCTTTAGAGAATACGCAATCATGGCTCACCAGATCGTCAAAATATCGGTTCACGCGCTGACGCTAGGGATGTACGTCGACAAACTTGATCGACCATGGATTGAGAGTGATTTTTTGATACAGGGTTTTCTCGTGCGCTCGCAGAGCGATCTTAACGAAATATGCGCTACCTGCAACTATGTCTATGTCGATCTTGATCGTGGTCGCACGCCGCCCGCAAGTGAGTGGATCAACAACGACGACATGGATCCCAAACAGATCCGCGAAGGTGAGTTAAGTAAAGTACAAAACGAGTTCAAGTCCCTGCGCAAATTTACCTATCAGAGCGTGACTCCGATTGATCTGGAGATGGATGTTGCCAAAAAGAGCTTTGACGAGGTGCAGAAGAGCTATCAGGTGCTAATTACCGATCTGCAAAACGGTAAAAACCTTGATATTAACAGTGTTAAGTCAGGTATTGAGGTGATGGTCAGCAGTATTTTGCGCAACCCCACCGCCTTCATGCTGGTCAATCAGCTGAAGCGGGAGGATGAGCATAGCTATGCCCATGCGCTGGGCTGCTCGGTCTGGTGCGCCTCCTTTGGTCGTCATCTCGGGCTGGAGCGTCAGGATATCGACAGTCTCGCACTGGGTGGTATGTTGCTTGATGTCGGTAAAAGTAAACTTCCCAAAGCGTTGCTGCAGAAAAATGGTGCTCTCACCCCCGATGAGCAGCAGATCATGAGAACTCATGTTGATCGGGGGGTTAAGCTGTTGATTGGTAATAACGCAATTCCTCATGAGGCCTTTCGCATGGTCGCCAGCCACCATGAACGCCACGATGGCAGCGGTTACCCGCTGCAACTGGAGGGGGATGATATTCCCATCTTCGGGCGTATCGCCGGGCTGGTTGACAGCTATGATGCGATGACCACCAAGAGTTACTACCGCAAGGAGGCGCTCTCGCCGCATGCTGCGATTAATGAGTTAAACCGCTTGAAAGGGAGTGCATTTCAGATCGAGTTGGTCGAGCAGTTTATTCAGACGGTGGGCCTCTACCCCACCGGCTCACTGATAGAATTGACCACCGGTGAGGTTGCGGTGATTGTTGAGGTCAATGCGCTGCGGCGTTTGCATCCGACGGTGATGGTGTTGCTCGATGCCGACAAGAAACCCTATAAAAACTTTAAGATGATTGATCTTGCGGATAAAAAAATCGATGTTAAACAGAGTCTTCCTAGCAATGCCTTTGGGATAAAAATGGATGAGCTATTTTTATGAGCCTACGGCAGCCAGAGTTTACCAAACGCATTGAAGACTCCCTGACCCGCCTGCATAACCGTGAAAGTTTTTTTAACTTGCTGCAGCAGCGGGTTGTCGAATCGGCACTGAATAACGCCCCGATTGCACTGCTTATTATCGATATTAGTGCCTTTCACCGAATTAACCTAATTCACGGTTATCAGACCGGTGATGCGTTGCTCTATCAGTTTGCGACACTGTTGGAAAAAGTGCGTCGCCCCCAGGATCACTGTGCGCGCATTGGTGATGATCAGTTTGCCCTGATTCTGCGCAACATTATGAACCAAGGGCACGCCCGCCTTGCCGCGATGAAGGTGTTGAAACTTCTGGAAAAACCGATGGAGGTGAAGGATAAACAGTTCACGCTCAATGTCCATATTGGCGCGGCGCTCTGCCCTGAGGATGCCAGTGAGTCGAATCACCTGCTGAAAAGTGCCGAACGGGCGCTGCTAATCGCTAAAAAAAGCGGTAATCTAATTGAGTTTAACTGCCTTGCCCACGAGGAGGAGATTAACGAAAACTGGGGCATCGAGGTGGAGCTGGAGGATGCGATAGATAAGTCGCAACTGGTCACCTACTATCAGGCGAAGATCTCCCTAGAGAGTGGCAGGCCGATGGGTGCCGAGGCGCTTATTCGCTGGAACAGTCCCAATCGCGGCTTTGTCAGTCCGGATGTTTTTATTCCCATTGCGGAGTCGATGGGCTTTATTAAGCCGATGACCAACTGGCTGCTCAATAATGTGTTGCGTCAGAGCCAAAGCTGGAGTAACCGCTGGGGGGTGCTGACGGTATCAATTAATGTGCCGCCGCAACTGCTGCTGGAGCCCGATTTTTTCGATATGATTCGTAGTGCGCTTAAGTTATGGCCAAGCAAACATATACAGCTCTGCCTGGAGATTATTGAGCGATCCTTTGTCAGTGATACCGAACACTGTTTTTCCCTGCTGAACGAGCTACGCGCCCTTGGGGTGAAGATCTCCATTGATGATTTTGGTACCGGTTACTCTTCTCTCTCCTATTTTAAGTCGATACCCGCCGATGAGCTTAAAATCGATAAATCTTTCCTTGCCAACATTCCCGAGGATATCGATAACGTCAATTTGATACGGCTAATTATTCACCTTGCCCACAGTTTTAATATGCATGTGGTCGCCGAGGGGGTTGAAGATATTAAAACCGCTGCAACGCTCAGAAAACTCGCCTGCGATCAGGTGCAGGGCTATCTCTTTAGTAAACCGCTGCCACAGGCTGAGTTTATTAAGTTTCTCGAGAACTATCGTGGTTTGCCAAAATAGGAGCGCCCCACGGAGGTGATACCTGATGAACCTACAGGGTCACCATCCAGCTTAGCGTCGCGCCAAAAAGAAAAAAACCGCCAATCGCCAGCTGTGCGCGGCGACGATAGCGTTGCAATAGCTTGCGTTGCGGGCGAAATCACTGCAATGAAAACGCCAGGGGAGTCGATCGCCAATGCCGGACTGTTGTTGCGACCGATGGTCGCCACTGATGCCGCAGCGGCAGGGGCCATTGAACAACTCTGCTACCAGCATGGCTGGAGTGAGGCGATTTTTAGCGACTGTATTACTCAGGGCGTGCCGCACGGCTATCGCTGCTGGAGTCTTGATATTAATGGCGTCATGGCGGGGTATCTCATCTTTA
>JADGBN010000076.1 GCA_015231435.1 Gammaproteobacteria bacterium | reverse complement strand
ACTGCCGTTAATTCCGTTAAGTTCATAACTAAAACGACTACCGATGGTGGCCGCCACCAAGTCGGGATGGAACTGCTGGAGCGTAAAGGCGATAAGGGAGCCTACCAGAACTGCAATAAGATGCCCCGGGATTCGTGAACGCAGCCGTGGCCAGAGAATCAGAATAGTCAGGGTGACCACCCCAATGAGTGTGTCCACCCCATTGAGGGTAGGAAGGGCGCTAATAATCGCAGAGACTTTTTCGACATAGTGGCCATTGCTGGCGGCCACAGTAAGACCTAAAAAATCCTTAATTTGCAGGGTGGCAATCACCACCGCAATACCGGCGGTAAAACCAATCACCACCGGATAGGGGACCACCTCAATCAGTTTTCCCAGCTTTGCGACGCCAAGCGCAATGAGGATTATCCCCGCCATGAAGCCGCTTACCAGCAGCCCGCCAATTCCAAACTGCTGGACAATCGGCAGCAGAACGACGACAAAAGCGGCGGTCGGACCCGAAATATTCACCGCTGAGCCACCGGTGAGGGCAATCACAATACCGGCGACAATCGCCGTATAAAGCCCATGTTGCGGGGGAACACCGCTGGCAATGGCCAAGGCCATGGAGAGTGGCAAGGCGATAATGCCAATGGTGAGTCCTGCAAGCAGGTCGGTTTGAATTTCGCTGGCGGAGGGTTTTTTATAGCGCAGGGCTTGCAGGGCAGAGAGCATGGTGGTCTCAAGGAGGGTTGTGAATGGAGAGAGGAAAACGGGGGGCAGGGTTTAAGCGGCGCGGGACTCTACGCCGGTCAACAGCAATTGTCAATTTAGCGTTGTTTGCCTAAGCACCTCCTGGCAACGCTTGGCAAAATCTCTGGGTTGACACCTTTGTGCAAATGGTGAAAGATGCGCGCTCCTTGTTATAGGTTCCCTGCGCGTAAGCAAGCGGGGAGTGAAAAGGGAAGTCGGTCAGAGTCCGACACTGCCCCCGCAACGGTAAGATGGTGTCATCGAACATCATAAGTCCGGAGACCTGCCTGTAACCAGCCAATGAAGTTGCGGTGGGCGACATTTCGTGGTTTTGGCGGCAGTTTAAGCACTTTGTGCCTCCCTGTCGCCCCTCCACGTTCGTTCTCCCCGCTAACAGTTTAAGTAACCTGATGGTGGAGATTAATGAGTCCAGAACCCAGTCGCGAAGAGATCGCTCACGCTGCCCGTATGCAGCGCAAGAAGGGTATTATTGATGCCGCCATGGAGCGTGCCAATATCGACCGTGGGGTTCTCCTTGTTCATAGCGGCAATGGCAAGGGCAAAAGCAGCGCTGCCTTTGGTATGGCGGTCAGGGCGCTTGGCCACGGGATGAAGGTTGGGGTGGTGCAGTTTATTAAGGGGAAAATAGCCACCGGTGAGGAGCAGTTTTTTCGTCGTTTCCCCGATGAGATTAGCTTTCATGTGATGGGTGAAGGGTTTACCTGGGATACGCAGGATAAAAGTCGGGATATTGCCAACGCGACAGCGGGATGGGATATTGCGGCGACGATGTTGCAGGATGAGTCGCTGGGTTTGGTGATTCTCGATGAGTTGAATATTGTTCTGCACTACCACTATCTGCCTCTGGAGCCAATCCTTGCGGCAATTAAAGAGCGCCCGAAAATGCAACATCTGGTGATTACCGGTCGCGGCGCCCCCGAACCTCTTATTGAAATTGCCGATACCGTCACCTCGATGACCGAGGTTAAACACGCCTACCGTGCAGGGATTCGTGCCCAGCGCGGTGTTGAGTTGTAGTCTTGAGTCGTCCCCTTCCAGCGCTCTTAATCACTGCTCCGGCTTCAGGGCAGGGGAAAACTACGGTGACTGCTGCTCTGGCACGCTACTTTTCCGGGCGCGGGCAGCGCGTTGCGGTGTTTAAAATCGGCCCAGATTTTATTGACGCGATGCTGCTGGAGGCGGCCTCCGGCTTACCGGTCTATCAGCTTGATCTCTGGATGGTCGGCGAGGCGGGGTGTCGGACGTTGCTCTATAAAGCTGCAAAGCAGGCCGATATGATTCTTCTTGAGGGGGTGATGGGGCTGTTTGATGGCAACCCTTCGAGCGCTGATTTGGCGAAACGTTTTGGTTTGCCGCTGCTGCTGGTGATTGATGCAAGTTCAATGGCGCAGAGTTTTGCCGCCGTGGCAACGGGGCTGGCAAATTTTGATCCGCAGTTGCGGATTGCCGGAGTGGTTGCCAACCGAATAGGCAGCGATAACCATCTGCAGATGGTTCGTGAAAAACTACCGCAGACGCTCCCCTTTTATGGTGGGATAAAGCGTGATGCCGCCTTTGTCTGGCCATCACGGCATCTGGGTCTCTATCAGGCGGCGGAGATTGCCGATCTACCGCAGCGCCTTGATAGCGCCGCAGCGGCCATGGCGGCAACCCTCGCCGCGTTGCCGCTGCCCGAGGTGACCTTTGACCAAGGCGTAGAAGAGCCACTGCCGCCGCTGTTAGCCGGGGTGACTATTGCCATTGCCCGTGATGCGGCTTTCAGTTTTCTCTATCGTGCCAATCTTGAGCTGTTGGTGGCCTTAGGCGCTACACTTTGCGACTTCTCACCGTTAGCCGATAGCGAACTTCCCGCCTGCGATGCGCTCTACTTTCCCGGGGGGTATCCTGAATTACATCTAGCGGCGCTGGCCGCCAACACTTCACTGCATCAGGCGATTCGGGAACATCACCGCGCTGCCAAACCGATTGTCGCGGAGTGTGGTGGTATGCTCTATCTGCTGCAATCCCTGACGGCAAAAGAGGAGCGTGCAGCGTTAGTGGGGTTACTTCCCGCCGCAGCGACCATGCAAAAAGGTGTGGCAGGGCTGGGGATGCACAGCGTCACCCTGCCATTGCCACAGCCGCAGACATTTCGTGGTCACACCTTTCATCACAGCAGCTTAACCCAAGCACCGCAGCCGCTGACCCTCTCGACGCCGCAGCGACAAGGGGGTAAACCTGAAGCAGTCTATACGTTGGGGTCTCTAATAGCCTCCTATCTGCATCTCTATTTTCCCTCAAACCCCGAGGCGACAGCGGCGCTGTTTCGCGGGGCTTTTTTTCATCATTAAAGGAGTTATCCCATGCATATTGAACCTGGATTGATTGCTCACGGTAAAGTACTTGCCGCCACCCTGCCGGCGGCAGGGCTGGCGCTCTGGTACCTTCATAAAACTTTACGCCAGCCGCTGTTACTGCTGCGCGGCCTCTTTGCGGCGCTCTTGTTTACCCTTTTTATGCAGTCATTTCATCTGCCGGTGGGGCCCTCGGAGCTGCACTTTGTCGGTGCGATGGTGATCTATCTAAGTGTCGGTCTCATTCCGACACTCTTTGGTTTTGCTGTCGGACTGCTGTTGCAGGGGTTGCTTTTCAATCCGGCCGATCTCTACCACATAGGGATTAACGGGCTCTCGTTAATGCTGCCGCTGCTACTGCTGCATGGTCTGCGGCATAAGTTGATCGGTGACGCTGAGCGTTATCAGTGGCGGCAGATCGTCACCCTTGATGCGGTTTACTACAGTGGCGTCACTTTCATGGTCGGTTTCTGGCTGGCGCTGGGAGAAACTGCGACCCCCTTCGCCGCATGGCTCTCTTTTGCCGCAAGTTATCTGCTGATTGTCGCTATCGAGCCGCTGCTAACGCTGGCGGTGATGGCGGCAACCGATCGTCTGACTGGCAACGCCGCGCGGTTAATCGCAAGACCGTAACCCGCCATGGCAAAAGTCTGGTTTGTCGGAGCTGGTCCGGGTGACCCAGAGCTCATTACCGTTAAGGGGATGC
The DNA here is from genome assembly GCA_015231435.1 of Gammaproteobacteria bacterium. Lineage (GTDB taxonomy): Bacteria > Pseudomonadota > Gammaproteobacteria > Thiohalomonadales > Thiohalomonadaceae > JADFYS01. The sequence continues at coordinate 7,546 of JADGBN010000076.1, read as the reverse complement.
GCCTGTTGCAGACAGCAGGGGCGGTGCTCTATGCCGGTTCGCTGGTCAGCCATGCCTGTACTCGCTATGCGGCAAAAGAGGCGCTGATTGCCGACTCGAAGGGGATGGATCTGGCGGCGATTTGTGATTGGCTAATCACTCAAGCGCAGGGAAATCGCGATGTGGTGCGGCTGCAGACAGGTGATCCCTCACTCTACGGGGCGCTGGTCGAGATGATGCAGCCGCTGGAGGCGGCGGGGATTGAGATCGGTATTGTTCCCGGGGTCTCCTCCGCCTTTGCCGCAGCGGCGGCGGCGGCGGAGAGCCTGACCCTGCCGGAGGTGACGCAAACCGTTATTTTTACACGGGTTGCGGGGCGTACTCCGATGCCGCAGGGTGAATCACTGGCAAAGCTGGCGGCACATGGCACCACCCTTTGCATCTTTTTGTCGATTACCCTGCTGGCGAAGGTGCGCAGTGATCTATTGGAGGCCGGCTGGTCTGACAACGCGCCGGTGGTGGTGGTCTATAAGGCGAGTTGGCCGGAAGAGGAGCGGGTGGTGCGGGCGCCGCTTGCAGAGATTGCCGCAGCGTGTCAGGCGGCGGGGGTGACAAGTCAGGCGATGATTCTGGTCAGCCCTGCTTTAGGGGCACGTGATTGGCCAACCCTGCAACGCTCGAAACTGTATGATGAACATTTCAGCCACCGTTTTCGTCGTGGTTTATACCCAAAATCATTGGAAATGATGGAAGGCGGCAAAGTCGCGAATCCCCATGAGCTTAGTAAACCTAAGTGATTGGGGTGAGCGACTGCGGCCAACGAACCAGCATTTTCAAGGATGACGGGTTTATTAGCGCAGGAGAGAGTAGATTGACGACAACTATACTACTGGTCGGGCACGGCTCGCGTAACCAGTGCGGTAATCGTGAAATTGATACGATAGGTGAACAGTGGCGTTTGCGTCACCCTGACTGGCGGATTGAGCTCTGTTTTATTGAGCTTGCTGATCGCTTGCTCGATGAGGGATTGGCGGCAGCAGCAGCGGGATCGCAACGGGTGGTGGTGGTACCGCTGATTCTTAATGCGGCAGGCCACGTCAAGATGGAGATCCCGCACCATATCGCCAAAGCGCGTTTGCGTTTTCCCGAGGTAGCGTTCAGTTATGCGCGCCACCTGGGTGCCAGCGATGCGGTGCTGAAGATTCTTAAACGGCAGCTGCATAAGGTGATGGATGGACTTGACCGCCCTGACCCTAAAACGACCGGTCTTATTCTATTGGGGCGGGGCTCCTCAGATCGCTTGGCAAATGGCGAGATGGCAAAAATGGGGCGTTGGCTCTATGAGATTAGTCAGCACGAGCTGGTGGATATCGCCTTTACCGGCATCACCTACCCGCGACTGGAACAGGTGGTGCAGCGTCAGGTCAAGCTGGAGATGACACAAATTGTGATTCTCCCCTACTATCTTTTTACCGGCGTGCTCATTGAACGAATTGGTCGTCAGCATCACCATCTGCAACAGCAGTATCCGCAGATCCGTTTTGCCTTAGGTAACTATTTTGGTTTTGAAGAGGAGATCTTTCAGCTTCTAGATCAACGGGTTGCCGAGGTGGTGGACGACAGTGCGCCGCTGATGATGGAGTGTGATGGTTGTCACTATCGCGCCAGCCATGAAGCGGCAGACGACGGTCATCACCATTCATAAAAAGGAGTTAGCCATGACCACTGCAGTGACCGCACAGCTGACCGCAGCTGGACAGCGTATCGAAAACGACTCTTTTGCGATTATTGACAGAGAGGTCAACGGGGCGCACGCCTATACCGAGGATCAGTGGCCGGTGGTACGCCGCATGATTCACGCCAGCGCCGATTTTGAGTTTAATGGTCTTACCCGCTTTCATCCCGAGGCGGTGAGCGCCGGGATTGCGGCTATTTTGCGTGGCGCGCCACTGCTGGTTGATGTTGAGATGATTAGTGTCGGCCTGTCACGGCCACGTTTGGCACATTTTGGTATCACCGCACACCACTTTATCGCCGATGCCGATGTCATTGCCACTGCCCGTGAGGAGAACAGTACTCGTGCGGTACAGGCGATGCGCAAGGCGGCCCGACTTGGATTGATACAGGGAGCGATCGTAGCGGTCGGCAATGCCCCCACCGCGCTGCTGGAGGTGACGCGTCTTGCTGCGGATCAGGGGCAACAACCGGCGCTGGTGATTGGTATGCCGGTCGGTTTTGTCGCGGCAGCAGAGTCCAAAGCGCAACTGGCACAATGCAGTCACCCACCCTGGATTATCTGTCAGGGGCGCAAGGGGGGATCAACGCTGGTGGTCGCTGCGATACATGCCCTGCTGGCGCTGGCGGAGCAGAGGCAGCAGGGGTGAGCGCCGCTGCGCTACCCGATGCGTGACACCGCGCGTCAGGGGCGAACGGGCTTTACTACCGGCGCCTGTGCGGCGGCGGCGGCGCGTGCTGCAACGCTGGGGTTGGTAAGCGGCACCATCCCTTCGCAGATTCGCACGCGATTGCCTAATGGCAGTGAGGCCGAATTCACCATCATCAGCATGGCATTGCATCAGGGGCAGGCAACGGCAACGGTGATTAAGGATGCCGGGGATGATCCCGATGTGACCGACAAGGCAGCAATTAGCGCCACGGTGACGGCGCTTGCGATCCCTGATTGGGTTGAGATCGAAGGCGGTGAAGGGGTTGGCCGCGTGACGCTGCCTGGGTTGGGGTTAAGCGTGGGCAGTGCGGCAATTAATCCGGTACCACGACGTAATATTGAGGAGAATATGCGTCAGGAGGCAGCAGATTGGTTAGCGCAGCAGGGGCTTAAAGTGGTGATTGCGGTGGCGAATGGCGCGCTGATTGCCGAACGGACCCTGAATGCGCGTCTCGGAATTATCGGCGGCATCTCTATTTTGGGTACCAGCGGTATTGTTTACCCTTGGTCCACCCGTGCTTTTCGCATGAGTGTCGAGCAGGGTATTCAGGTAGCGGCGCGGCGCGGTATTGCCACCGTGGTACTGACCACCGGCGGGCGTAGTGAAAAGTTTGCCATGGCGCAACTGCCAACCCTGCCCGAGGGGGCATTTGTCCAGATGGGGGATTTTCTTGCCCCCGCCCTGCAGCAGGTGGTGGCGGAGGCGATCCCGCAGGTGGTGATCGCCGGTATGGTGGGCAAGCTGACGAAAATGGCGCAGGGGGAGACGATTACCCATGCACATCGTAATCCCGTCAATATGGCACTGGTGGCGGAACTTGCGGCAGAAGCAGGGGCGCCCGAGGCAACAGTGACAACGATTCGCAGCGCGGTGACCGCCCGTTTTGCCAGTGAGACGCTGGCAACTTTAGGACTGACGGCGCCCTTTCATCGGGCGCTTGCCGAGCGTGTGGTGCAGCGCCTTGGCAGCGATTATCAGCGCCGCTTCAGTTTGCGGGTGCTGCTGTGTGATCATCAAGGTAACTATTTAGCAGAGGCAAAAAGCGCGTGGTAAATGACAACTATGCCATTATTGGCATCAATAATGACGGCATCGCCGGGTTAAGCGACAGGGCGCGGCAACGGATTGCTCAAGCCGATCTGATTATCGGTGTCGAGCGTACCCTGACACTGCTGCGTCAGGGAGTCAGTGCAACTGCCAAGCTGCGGGCGATGGATGGTGTGCTATTAAAGAGTGTGGAGTGGATTGCTCAGGGCGTCGCTGCCAAAGAGCAGGTGGTGCTAATTGTTAATGGCGACCCTCTTTGCCACAGTGTTGCACCGCTAATTATTAAGCGCCTGCCCGATCTGCGGGTGGAGATCTTCCCCGCCCACTCGGCACTACAACTCGCTTTTGCCCGTTTTGCGATGAATGCCAACTCCTTTCGTACGATCTCCATTCATGGCCGTGATGCCGGGGAGTGGCAAAGTGGCGCACCGCCGAGCCACGGCCTCTACTCGCTGTTGCAGGCACTGCACCGTGGCGAATCGCTGGCGCTCTTTACCTCCCCCGATAATTCGCCGCAGCGAGTGGCGCGCATGCTAACGCTGGAGGGGATGGATGCGGGGTGGCAGATGGCGGTCGGCTCGCACCTGCTTGCTGATGATGAACAGCTTGTCGGGCCGCTCGCAGTAAGTGAAATGGTTAACCATCCGCCGATTGCCCACCCTAATGTGCTGTTAATCTGGCGTGAAACTGCGCCGCCCTGCCCGCCGCCGCTCTTTGCCCTGCCCGATAGCTCTTTTGCTCAGCGTACACCCGATCGGGGGCTGATTACCCGGCGTGATATTCGTGCAATGGTGTTGGGTCGGTTGCAGCTGCGTCGTGACAGTACCGTTTGGGATATCGGTGCAGGTTCCGGCGCCGTAGGGCTGGAGGCGGCGCAGATCTGTAGTGAGGGTCATGTTTATGCGGTTGAAAAAAACGGCGAAGATTGTGCCAACATCGAGGCGAATCGGCGGCAGCTACAGATCACTAACTACAGCTGGTTAGAGGCGCGCGCGCCGCAGGGTCTGGCGTCTTGGGGTGATCCCGATGCGGTCTTTATCGGCGGCAGTGGCGGTGAGATGGTCGCACTGATTGAGCTGGCGTTGGCGCGGCTACGTCCTGCGGGGGTACTGGTCATCACTCTCGTCACCCTGGAGAACCTTGAACTTGCCAGAGCAACGTTTAATCGCCTTAAGGTTGCTTTTGAGCTAACTCAAGTGACGTTGGCACACGCCGCGCCGATTCTTGAGATGCAGCGTCTGCGTGGTGAGAATCCCCTCTGGTTATTAACCGCTAGTAAAGTAGTCGAGGTCTCCAATGTGTCAGGTGACTAAAGGGACCCTCTACGGTCTCTCATTAGGCCCGGGCGATCCCGGTCTAATCACCCGCCGTAGCTGGGAGCTGCTGAACTCGGGGCGAGGTTGGTGTTATCCCGTGCGTGCCTTGGGGAGCGACAGCTACGCCCATGAGATTGTCCGTCGTAGTGGTTGCGCCGAACCGCAACGAATGGTGCCTCTGCACTTTCCGATGATTCACGATCAGGCACGTCTAGCGGGCTACTGGTTGGCCGCCGCTGAGCAGGTGCGCGAGATTTTATGCAGTGGTGAAGATCTGCTCTTTCTGGTAGAGGGGGACGCTTCGACCTACTCCACCTTTAGCCATCTGCAGCGCACCCTGCTGGCACTTGATCCGACACTGGCAGTGGAGGTGGTCGCTGGAGTGACCTCCTACAGTGCCGCCGCCGCCGCCACGGGGCGTTCGTTGGCGGATAGCGATGATACGATTGCCATTCTGCCTGCCGGTTATGGTGTAGCGACGGTAGAGGCGCTGCTGCCCCATTTTGATACCTTGGTGCTGCTGAAGGTGAAGCCGCTTATTGAGGATCTAATTGACCTCATTGAGCGGCTGCAACTGCAGGAGGGGAGCTATTTTGTCGAGCGGGTCGGCACTCCTGAGGAGCGGCAGATTCATGATGTCGCTACCTTGCGCGGTACGACGCCTAACTATCTTTCGTTGATGATTATTCACAACCCTGAGCGGACGCGCACCTTGCAACACCGCGGTTGTCGGCAAAAAAGTGACTGAAGCAACTGCTTTAGTCGCCATTACGCGGGGCGGGGCGCTGCTGCTGCAGCGTCTGGCAGTCGTTCTGCCCGAGGCCGATCTCTATGTTAATGAGCGGGGCTACGCGCTGCTGCAACCCTTTCATGATCGTACAACCCTGGTGCAGGGGGGAGTGGCGGCAGCGGTAGGGGATCTGTTCAGTGGTTATGATCAGCTCGTCTTTACCTTTTCAATTGGTGCCTCGCTGCGCCTGTTGGCACCCCATTTACAGGATAAAAGCGCTGATCCCGGGGTGGTGGTGGTTGATGAAGCGGGGCGTTTTGTCATTCCTGTGCTTTCGGGGCATCTGGGCGGTGCCAACCGTTTTGCTGCGCAGTTAGCAGAGAAGCTGGGGGCGACAGCGGTCTTTACCACGGCGGCAGAGGTGCAGCAGACCTTGGCGGTCGATATTCTCGGGCGCGAGTTGGGATGGCAGGTGGAGGCGGATAAAGCGGCACTGTTAAGCGCCGCTGCAGCGGTGGTGAATGGTGAGCCGGTGGCACTGGTGCAGGAGGCAGGAAGCGGCGCGTGGTGGCCTGCGGATCGCCCTCTTCCTAATAATATTCATCTTTTTGAGAATCTTGATGATCTTAATAAGCAAGCCTATGCAGCGATCCTCTATATTGGTCATGTCACCTTTAATACTGATTTTATGCGCCAATTTGGCTCGCGACTGGTCTGCTATCGTCCACCGTTGAGTAGTGAAGGGGACTAGTGGACGTGCGTGGCGGTTTGCCTTTTCTCTTAGCACTGCTCCTGAGTGGTTGCAGTACGGTGGGCTATTATGGGCAGGCGGTGGGCGGCCATCTTGATATTTTACTCAAGCAGCAGCCGATAGAGGATCTGTTGCAACAGGCCGATCTCGACCCTAATGTGGCGGAAAAACTACGGTTGTCGCAGCAGATACGCGAATTTGCCAAGGCGCAGCTGGGGCTTCCCGATAGCGGCAGCTATCAACGTTATGCCGATATTGGTCGTGATTATGTCACCTGGAATGTGGTGGCAACGCCCGCCACCTCACTAACACCGCTGCAACACTGTTTTCTGGTGGTCGGCTGTCTTAACTATCGCGGCTTTTTTGCTGAGGCGGCAGCCGATGCGGCAGCGGCGCAGCTGCGCCAGCAGGGTTACGATGTGATGGTCAGCGGGGCGACCGCCTACTCGACACTCGGGTGGTTTGCCGATCCATTGCTGAACACATTGCTGCGGGGAGATAGCAGTCGTTTGATTGAGGTAATGCTGCATGAACTGGCGCATCAACGCCTCTACATCAAGGGTGACTCCGCCTTTAACGAGGCTTTTGCCAGCGCCGTTGCCGAGGCGGGGGTTGCACGCTGGTGGCAGCAAGCGGGGGATCGGCAGGCGGCAGAGAACTATCAGCAACAGCTGCAGCGCCGCCATGAGTTTAATCAGCTGTTGCGTCGCAGTCGTGAGCAGTTGACTCTTCTCTATCAACAGTTACCGCAAGCGGTTCTGCGAGAAAAAGCGGCGATTTTCACCGCACTAAAAGCGGATTATCAGGTGTTAAAAGCGCAGTGGGGCGGTTATCGTGGTTATGATCGCTGGTTCTCTGCAGATCTGAATAATGCCCATCTTGCCCAAGTGGCAACCTATCATGATCTAGTCCCCTTTTTTCGCGCAGTGATTGCCGCTTCTGCAACGATGGAGAGCTTCTATGAGCAGATGGCGGCGCTTGCCGAACTGTCGCAGGATGAGCGTCGCAGCCGCCTGCAACAGCTCGCCGCCACGACATGATCAACGCTCTCATGGCATAAGCCTCGCCCGTAATCACCCCCCGCCTTTGGCTCGTCCAATGGAGGGGATTGGGCGCGGTTAATTCCACTCCCATGGAGGGGAACTGGGCGCGGTTAATTCCACTCACATGGAGGGGAACTGGGTGCGGTTAATTCCACTCACATGGAGGGGAACTGGGTGCGGTTAATTCCACTCCCGTGGAGGGGTGCCCGCAGGGCGGGGTGGTCCTCTCAGCA
>JADGBN010000075.1 GCA_015231435.1 Gammaproteobacteria bacterium | reverse complement strand
GCACGCCGCAGTCGCTCACCCCAATCACTTAGGTTTACTAAGCTCATGGGGATTCGCGACTTTGCCGCCTTCCATCATTTCCAATGATTTTGGGTATAGCTCTTTCCTGAAAGAGTTTTGTTGCTGACGAATAAAGGCAATAAAACGGCTCGTCCAGCGGTTGCTGGCGCTATCACGCAGGTGAATATAGCTGGCGAAGAGGTTTTTATAGACAATGCCATCACACTGCCCGCCAAGGCCGGTGCCGCGCTGCAGGTGGTAGGCGAAACGAATACTATCACCCATCGCTGCTTTTAACTCCTCAGGCGACTGTTTAAGGTGAGAGTAGTGAAACTCATGGGCGGCGAATTCAGGGGGGGCGACGTCGCTGGTTGTCGCTTGGGCGAGTGCACAACCCTCTGCAAGCGGCCAGGGAAAGTCACTGGTTTCATTCACCACCGCATAGCCGCGACCGACTGGTTTGGCTTCCATGACCACATCCGCTGCAATAACCCCTGCCAACGGGCGGGTCTTCTCCATCCAGGTCAGCTGGCGACAAAGGTAGATAAGTCCGCCACACTCGGCGTAGGTCGGTAAACCGTGGTCAATGGCACTGCCAATCGCCTCACGCATGGCGAGGTTAGCACTCAGTGGCAGCAGTGCGGTTTCAGGAAAACCGCCGCCGAGAATCAGCCCATCGATGGCCTCGGGTAGGGCGTGATCGTGAATCGGGCTAAAGGGGATAAGCGTTGCCCCCTGCTCGCAGAGGCGCTCCAGATCAGATGCGTAGTAGAAACCAAATGCCTCATCCCTAGCGATGGCAATGCGTAGTCGCCCTGGGGTGGCAGGCATGGGGCAGGGGGTGGCTGTCGGGGCGACAGCAACGGATTGTTGGCAGGCGAGACGCAGCAGCGCATCAAGATTAACCTGCGCTTCAATGCGCTGGCTGATCTGCTGCAGTTTCTCCTCAACCCCTACCGCCTCATTACTGGGAATCAGACCGAGATGGCGCTCCTCAATGTGCAGATCAGGGTGGCGGTGGAGAACGCCCAGCAGCGGGATAGGGATATAGCGCTGCATCACTTCGCGCAGGCGCTGTTCATGACGCACACCGGCGACGCGGTTAAGAATAATGCCCGCGATGTTAAGCTTGCTATCAAAGTGGCTGAAGCCGAGAATGAGCGGCGCAATACTGCGGGTGGCACCGGCGACATCAACAATGAGAATAACCGGACTACCCAACAGTTTAGCCATTTCAGCATTGCTCTGACTCCCTGCCACATCAAGACTGTCGAACAGCCCCATGTTACCTTCAATGAGGGCAATGTCACTGTTAGCGCGGTAGCGGTTAAAATCGTAAAGAAGTTCAGTATCCCCCATGGTGTGAAAATCGAGGTTATAACAGGGGCGACCGGCGGCGCGGGCCAGCCACATGGGGTCAATATAGTCAGGTCCTTTTTTGAAGGGTTGGACGCTCAGGCCACGCTTTTTCAGCGCCGCCGCAATCCCCTGTACCAGCGTTGTTTTACCGGAGGATTTATGCGGCGCGCTAAAAAAGAGAGAGGCCATAATAGGGTTAACCTTTGTCGAGGTTAAATGCGTTGCCGATCACGCGCCCGCCACATGGTGCGGGCCATGGCTTCGGCGCTGCTGCGATCGTCGGCGCGCCCCATCATGTAGAGGGTAATCGCCATGGTGCCGATCACGGCGGCTTCGGCGTACTCATCCTCTCGCTCGCCGCGCCAGATCTGTTTTAACTGGTTGACGTCCATCTCATCTTCGCGGGTATGGCGTTTGCTGAACATCGCCGGCCACTCCTCTTCGCTCATCTCGCCCTGATGCACCGCCTGTAGCAGAACCGCCTGATCTGGGTTGCGCTCAATCTCCCCGCCCTCACCCTTGAAAACCACCATATGGGGCTGGTTAAGCAGCAGTGCCGCCTCCTGATGCGTGGGTCGATAACCTGGGTGGAAGATCCCCTGCATCATATAATCGGCGGCGAAGGGGTTGAGCATTCGCGCAATGGTGTGAACCGGAGAGCGTAACCCGAGCAGCGGGCGCATCTCGATAATTTCGTGTAACTTCGGCGAAAGGTGTTCGAGATCGATATAGCTGAAGTTGCTCTGGGCAATTTGGCTGGCGGCTTCAGTGAGGGAGGTGGCTACGGGAATACCCAGTTGCGGCAGGATATCTTTGCTGTAGATGCGTCCTTCCGTATGGCCGCTGGCACCGTGCATAAAGGTGCGAATACCATGTTCTGCAAGGTTCAGGCAGGAGAGGAGAAACCACGGCAGAATACGTTTTTTGCCGGCATAGGAGGACCAGTCGAGATCAACGGTCGGCAAGTCGTCGGGAAACTCCAGTGTTTCGCGAATGACACTAACTGCTGCGGCGACCTCTTCGGCACTCTCCTCCTTGACGCGCATCAGCATTAAAAAGGCACCAAGTTGAATCGGCTCAACATCCTCCTGCATGATCATGCGCATGGCGTCCTGCATCTCATCGTAGGAGAGGCCACGGGAGCCTTTACGCCCCTTGCCGAGAATGCGAATGTAGGGGGCGAAAGGGTGTTCCTGAGTGGGTTGGGTCATCGTGTTGTTTCCTGAAGTTAAAAAAGGGTCTCGGCAGGAGATTGGGGACGAATGGGTGCGGTGCAAGTTTTTTTATAAAACAGGTTTGCTACAGAGGGTGTAGCACCCCTTGCCGCGATGTTTTGACTCATACATGGCACTGTCGGCACAGCGAATGAGCTCTTCCGGGGTATTGCCGTGAATCGGGAAGATGCTAATACCGATACTTGCGGCAACCTTGCAGCAGTCACTGCCAAAGTGGTGCGGTTGTTGCAGGCTATGGAGGATCTTGGCGGCCACCGCTGCGATCCCCTCTTCGTTAAATACCGACGCAGTGACGACGACAAACTCATCGCCGCCCATGCGACCAATAATATCGGAGGCGCGCAGGGTCTCCTTGAGGCGCTTCGCAGTCTCCTGCAGCAGCGCATCACCCACACCATGACCGAGGGTGTCGTTTACCTGCTTAAAGCCATCAAGATCAATAAACATAATCCCCAGTTGTGCATGGTCGCGTTTGGCGTGGTGCAGTGCCTGGCCCAGCTCCTCATAGAGCGAAAGGCGGTTATGCAGCTGGGTGAGCTGATCAAAATGGGCATGTTTGTAGAGTCGGTTTTTGTACAGCTGCTCTGCGGTAATGTCGGACAGGATGCCGACAAAATGGCAAATCATGCCGCGATGATCGCGAATCGCCGTTATCGACAGGTGTTCGGTAAAGAGTTCGCCATTTTTGCGGCGGTTGGTGATCTCGCCGTTCCATGAGCCGCTCAGGTGAAGATTGCGGTACATGGCGTCATAAAATGATTTGTCATGTTTGCCCGAGGCGAGCAGCGAGGGGCGCTTGCCGATGACCTCTTCACTGCTGTAGCCGGTGATGGTGCTAAAGGCGCGGTTGACATTAAGAATCGTACCATTGGCATCGGTAATAATGACACCCTCAAGGGTGTGTTCAAAAACCTGGTTAATGACTTTGGTGGCGATACGAATGTTTTCGCGAAAATGGTCGGCAAGGCGGGCGGAGATGTTACGTACCAATTCAGAGCGAATGGTAATGTGTTCGTAATCATGGGCAATAATCTCCCCTCCCTGCTGGCGGAGTTTAAGCAGGCGGCTTGCCTCTTGATGTAGCTCTTTATGAATGTCAAAAAGGGTGCCAAAGAGGGGGATAGAGGCGGTTTCGATGGTGGTGAAGTTGCGATACCATTGGCCAAAATCACAGTCCTGGTGGGCATCGGCGGAGGTATCTATATTTTCAATATTCTTGCCGCAAATGAGTGCGGTATTCAGATTAGAGAGCCAGCGCTGATGTTTTTCAACAGCTTTCTCAAGCTGCTTGACGCTGCTGTTAATCTCCTCTGATGTCAGCTTTTCAAAAATCTCCTGAAACATCATCTATCCCCTTAATCAACAACTTATGATGATGGATTTATGCTCCGCTGCCATTTAAATTAGGGGCAGGGATAAGGATGCCGTCCGGTGGAGGTTGGCAACGTGATGCCAAAGAGTGGATCTTCACCGCATCGTATGGCAAAGGACAGCCGCCTGCGGACGAGTCTAATCCAGTGTGGTGTGAATAGTAAAGTACTCAATTATTAGGAAAATGGTGATGTCATCCAATCATAAAAGCGTGGTCATCAAGATCGCAGCGTTACTGTTACAGCAGCAGCAGCGTCTCGTAACGGCCGAGTCATGTAGCGGCGGTTTGCTAGCTGCCGCCTGCACGACGCTGGCAGGCAGCTCTGCGTGGTTTGAAGGGGGCTTTGTAACCTACAGTAATCGTAGCAAAAATTTGCAGTTAGGGGTGTCGGAGGCGTTATTGGCAAGCCACGGTGCGGTGAGTGAGGCGGTGGCGTTGGCGATGGTCAACGGGGCGGTAGAGCGATCTTTTGCCACGGTCGGGGTGGCGGTGACAGGAATTGCCGGGCCGGAGGGCGGCACGCTTCAGACACCTGTGGGAACGGTCTATATCGCCTGGCATCTGGCAGCGGTCACTGGGAGCGTTATCCAGAGTCGCCGCTTCACTTTTGCGGGCAGTCGTGAAGCGGTGCGGCAGCAGAGTGTCGCCACGGCACTTGGCGGCCTGCACGATCTGCTGCAGATCGCTTAACAATGCCATTAAGTTAAGTCTAAGTGTGTCCATCACCCGCTTGCCGGGGCGCCGTAAACCCATCCCTGGGGGCTTGACGGCGGCTTCCCTGCCGCCGACACCCGGCAATCGGGCAGTGGACACCCTTAACTTAATGGTATTGGATCGCTCAGGCGTAAGAAAAATAGTTCCCCCCCTGTGTTCAGTTACCCCGCTATGCCATAATTACCCCTAATCATTTTATTTAGATCCAAGCCCGATAGAGTCAGTATCGGCAAAGCACATTAGGAATAGTCGCAGATATGGATGAGAACAGACGTAAGGCGTTGGTCGCAGCACTTGGCCAGATAGAGAAACAGTTTGGCAAAGGTGCGGTCATGCGCATGGGTGATGAGGGGATCAACCAAGATATTACGGCTATCTCGACCGGTTCCTTGGGGCTCGATATTGCTTTGGGTATTGGTGGATTGCCGCAGGGGCGGGTGGTCGAAATTTACGGCCCAGAGTCATCCGGCAAGACAACGCTAACCCTGCAGGTGATAGCCGAGGCACAAAAGCTGGGCGGAACCTGTGCATTTGTGGATGCCGAGCACGCCCTTGACCCAAGCTATGCGGAAAAAATTGGCGTCGATGTTGATGAACTTCTGGTGTCGCAACCCGATACCGGTGAGCAGGCGCTGGAGATCACCGATATGTTGGTACGCTCCGGAGCGATTGATGTGGTGGTGGTTGACTCCGTTGCCGCACTGACGCCAAAAGCGGAGATTGAGGGCGATATGGGGGACTCCCATGTCGGTCTGCAGGCGCGGCTGATGTCACAGGCGCTGCGTAAGTTAACTGCCAACATCAAACGATCCAACACACTGGTTATCTTCATTAATCAAATCCGCATGAAAATCGGCGTGATGTTCGGGAGCCCTGAGACCACCACCGGCGGTAATGCGCTCAAGTTTTATGCCTCTGTACGACTCGATATTCGCCGTATTGGTGCGATTAAACAGGGTGAAGAGGTGGTGGGTAACGAGACACGGGTGAAGGTGGTTAAGAACAAGGTGGCGCCGCCCTTCCGCCAGGTGGAGTTTGATATTCTCTATGGTGAGGGGATCTCCCGTGAGGGGGAGATTATCGATCTTGGCGTCCAGCACGATCTGATTAAAAAGGCGGGAGCCTGGTACAGCTATGGTAGCGAGCGTATCGGTCAGGGCAAGGATAATGTGCGGGCTTATCTTAAAGAGCATAAAGAGATGGCGACAGAGATTGAGCAGAAGCTGCGGGCATTACTGTTGCCGATTGCCAAAGTACGTGGCGCACCCGTTAGCGCTGCGGCGAAGAGTGACGCAGAGAGCGCTGAATAGTCTTTGGCGCAGGGTTAGCGATGTCACAGGAGTGCAGCATTGACGCCGATGCTGATCTCGGAAATAACCCCAATACAGCCTTTGCCGAAGGCTATCAGCGCGCCTTAAGACTACTGGCACGGCGCGAACATGGGGTCACCGAACTCACCCGCAAACTTTGCCAAAAAGGGGTTGCTGCTGAAGTGGCAGCGGCGGTTACCGAGGCACTGGTGGCGCGGAATTACTTAAGTGACAGCCGTTATGTGCAAAGTTTTACACGTCAGCGTGCGGCGCAGGGGAGTGGTCCGTTAAAAATAACGGCGGAGTTACGTCAGCACGGTATTGCTGCGACGCTCATCACCACCGCGTTACAAGACGCTGCGTATGATTGGTATGCCTTGGCTCGCGCCTGTTATCAGCAGCGCTATCGGTCGGAGGCGACTGAAGCAGCTATCGATTGGCGTGAGCGCGGTAAGCGGCAGCGTTTTTTACAGGGACGCGGTTTTGATTATCAACAGATTTGTTATGCAATGGAGCGAGAGGGGACGAGAGTAGATGATGACTAGTGCAGAGATCCGCCAGAGTTTTATAGACTATTTTGCGAGTTTGCAACATCAGGTGGTGGCTAGCTCAGCATTGGTGCCGGGCAATGATCCCACCCTGCTCTTTACCAATGCGGGCATGGTGCAGTTTAAAGATCTCTTTCTCGGTCAGGAGCAGCGCAGCTATCAGCGCGCCGTCAGCTGCCAGCGCTGCGTTCGCGCCGGTGGTAAACATAACGATCTGGAGAATGTCGGCTACACTGCGCGGCATCACACTTTTTTTGAAATGCTGGGTAACTTCAGCTTTGGTGACTACTTTAAGCGAGACGCCATTCAGTATGCCTGGCGATTTCTTACCGAAGTCTGTCAGCTCCCCGCAGAGCGCCTCTGGGTAACCGTCTATGCCGATGATGATGAGGCTGCGGCAATTTGGTTAAATGAGATGGGCATCAATCCCCAGCGCTTCACCCGTATTGGCGACAAGCCCGGTGGCAGCCGTTATGAGAGTGACAACTTCTGGAGTATGGGGGATACCGGCCCCTGCGGTCCCTGTAGTGAAATTTTTTATGATCATGGTGAGGAGGTTGCGGGTGGCCCGCCCGGCTCGCCGGAGGCGGATGGCGACCGTTACATCGAAATCTGGAATCTCGTCTTTATGCAGTATGAGCGTGACGCCAACGGCACCATGAAGTCGCTACCCCGCCCCTCGGTTGATACCGGTATGGGGCTGGAGCGTCTGGTGGCGGTGATGCAGGGGGTGCATAGCAACTACGAGATCGATCTATTCGCCCGTCTGGTGACTGCTGCGGCAGCGCTAACCGGCTGTAGCGATCTGCAAAACAGCTCCCTGCGGGTGATAGCTGACCATATACGATCCTGTGCTTTCCTGCTGGTGGATGGCGTCATTCCGGCCAATGATGGACGCGGCTATGTGTTGCGTCGCATTATTCGCCGCGCGATTCGTCACGGCCATAAACTCGGTATGCGGCAGCCCTTCTTCTATCGAATGGTCGCGCCGTTGGTGGCGGAGATGGGAGAGGCCTATCCAGAGCTGGCTCAGGCAGAGGCGCATGTTGAGCGCCTGTTGCTGCAGGAGGAGCAGCGTTTTGCGGAAACCCTCGACTTGGGTATGCAGCAGCTGGAGGAGGGGTTAACCGTACTTGTCGGCGACACGATTAATGGCGAACTCCTCTTCAAACTCTATGATACCTATGGTTTTCCCGTTGACCTAACCGCAGATATTGCGCGGGAACGTGGCCTGAGAATTGACCAGGCCGCCTTTGAGGAGCAGATGCAGGCGCAGCGGCAACGGGCGCGGGCTGCAAGCCAGTTTGCGGTACAGGGTGGCACGCTCGAAATTGATCTGGCAACCCCTTTTGTTGGCTATGAGCAATTGGGTGGAGAGGCGGAAATTGTTGCTCTCTTTTGTGATGGAACGGCGGTTGCGGCGCTTCACAGCGGTGAAGAGGCGATAGTTGTGCTTGCCCAAACTCCCTTTTATGCCGAGTCGGGCGGGCAGTGTGGTGACAGCGGCACGATAAGCGTCGCCAATGCGCAATTTGTCGTGACGGGTGTGCAAAAGCAGGGCAATACCATTTTGCATATCGGACGCTTGCTGCAGGGCAGCCTTAACCGTGGCGACACGGCAGCGCTTCAGGTTGATCGCCTAACTCGACAGGCCACCGCAGTACACCACTCCGCAACTCACCTGATGCATGCCGCACTGCGAGCGGTGTTAGGTGACCATGTGCAGCAGAAGGGATCACTGGTCGGGCCCGAGCGGTTACGTTTTGACTTCTCACACTACGACGCGATTGATGCCGCCACCCTGCAGCAGATTGAAGCGCTGGTGAATGCAAAGATACGCGAAAATGAGTCGGTAGTGACCGAGATTATGGATATTGATGCCGCACGGGAGAGTGGCGCGATGGCGCTCTTTGGTGAAAAATATGGCGAAAAGGTGCGCGTACTGCGCATGGGTGATTTCTCGATGGAGCTGTGTGGCGGTACGCATGTCAGCCGCTGTGGTGATATCGGTCTTTTCAAAATCATCAGTGAGGCAGGCGTCGCCGCCGGTGTGCGGCGTATCGAGGGTGTTGCCGGCGCACAAGCCTTAATCTGGGTGCAACAACAGCAGACAAATCTTGAAGCTATCGCCGCCTTGCTGAAGGTGAGTACAGCGGGAATAAGCGACAGGGTTGAAAAACTACTGCAACAGCAGCGCCAACAGCAACGTGAACTGGAGCAGTTCAAACAGAAAGCTGCCTCAGCCAAGGGGAGTGATCTGGCCTCCAGCGCCAAAGATATTGCGGGCATTAAACTGGTGGCAGCACGCCTTGACGGCGCAGATCCCAAAGGTTTGCGTGATACGGTTGACCAGCTAAAGAGTCAGTTGGGTCAGGCGGTTATTCTCTTGGCTGCGGTTAATGATGGCAAAATCGCACTGGTGGCGGGCGTCACTAAAAACGAGACTAAAAAGCTCTCTGCAGGTGCACTGTTGCAGTCAGTCGCGGAGCAAATTGGTGGTAAAGGGGGCGGCCGACCCGATATGGCGCAGGGGGGAGGGAGTGATCCGGCAAAGCTGGATGCCGCCCTTGCCAGCGCAACCACTTGGGTTAAACAACAATTAGCAGGATCCGGAGCGTAACAGATGGCGTTAATCGTACAAAAATATGGCGGTACTTCGGTTGGCGATGTCGACCGTATTCGCAATGTCGCCGAACGGGTCATCCGCTACCGGCAGCAGGGGCATGATATGGTCGTTGTCCTCTCGGCAATGAGTGGTGAGACCAATCGCCTGATTGCCCTCGCCAAGGCAGTTAATCCAGAGCCCGATCTGCGCGAGCTTGATATGCTGCTAAATACCGGTGAACAGACCACTATTGCACTGCTGGCAATGATGTTAAAGTCAAAGGGTTGCGATGCGCTCTCTTTTACTGGCGCACAGGTGCAGATCCTTACCGATAATGCCCACGGTAAGGCGCGTATTCTTAATATCACCGGTGAAAGAATACGCAGTGAGATGGCGCAGGGGCGGGTGATTGTGGTCGCTGGGTTTCAGGGAGTCGATGCGCAGGGCAATCTAACTACCCTGGGGCGCGGTGGCTCCGATACCACCGCCGTAGCACTGGCTGCGGCGTTGGGGGCTGATGAGTGTCAAATTTATACCGATGTCGATGGGGTCTATACCACCGATCCACGGGTGGTTCCTGAAGCACGGCGACTTGATCGCATCACCTTTGAAGAGATGCTGGAGATGGCCAGTCTCGGCTCCAAGGTGTTGCAAATTCGTTCTGTGGAGTTTGCCGGTAAATATAATGTTCCGTTGCGTGTGCTCTCCTCCTTTGAAGAGGGTGAGGGTACGCTGATAACCTATGAGGAGGATGGTGTGGAAGAGCCGTTAATATCGGGTATTGCGTTTAATCGTGATGAGGCCAAGGTGACTGTATCAGGCGTACCTGACCAACCGGGAATCGCCTCGCAGATCCTCGGGCCAGTTAGTGCAGCAAATATCGAAGTCGATATGATTGTGCAGAATATCGGCGAGGATGGAACCACCGATCTGACCTTTACGGTACATCGTAACGATCATGATAAAGTGATGGGTATCGTTAACGCAGTAGCAAAGACGATAAATGCCAAAGATGTTAAGGGTGATCGCAAAATTGTCAAAATATCGCTGGTTGGTGTCGGTATGCGCTCCCATGCCGGTATTGCCAGCAAGATGTTCCGCGTGCTTGCCGAAGAGGGTATTAATATTCGGATGATCTCAACTTCCGAGATTAAGATTTCGGTGGTGGTTGACGAAAAGTATCTTGAATTAGGGGTGCGGGCACTGCATACCGCCTTTGAACTGGATGAAGGAGTGAATATCAACTAGAGATAACCATAGCAATAATAAGCGGTTACCCCCGGGGGATAAATTGATCGGGAAGGTATCTTAAATTAATGACGGGATTATGATTAGGTGCAGTGAATCAGGCGCTAAAGTCTGAAATAATAAATTAGCACCAGTCAGATAAAGTGGAGGAAGAAGGGATGTTAATATTAACGCGCCGCGTAGGTGAGACCTTGATTATTGGTGATGAAGTCACGGTAACCGTACTGGGTGTGAAAGGAAATCAGGTTCGACTAGGCGTGAATGCGCCAAAGGATGTGACTGTTCACCGCGAGGAGATCTACGAGCGGATACAACAGGAGTTAAACGGCACCACCAAGCCGCGAACAGAGGATTAAGCGCATCTTCTTAACTGTGTCACAGGTTAAAATTTTGACCTTTCTGCTTGAGTAGCGTATCCTACACGCCAAGTTGACAGACCAAGCTCAAATTTATCAAATGGCCTGCAAAGTCAGCTTGCAATCAATCTGGAGAGATGGCCGAGAGGCCGAAGGCGCTCCCCTGCTAAGGGAGTACAGCTCATAAGGCTGTCGAGGGTTCGAATCCCTCTCTCTCCGCCACATTTACCTTATAAATCAATTACTTAAGAATTCAGGGTTACCCTCTGTGTAACCCTTTAGCCAAGTGGTTACACCATTACTCATTCTCCTATTTAGCAGGATCACATCTGCGAGCAGAGTTTAACCCGCTAACTCTCCTGAACGTATTAACCTGCCTACGACATCCCCCGCTACCGACAATAGCCTCACCATCACCCCATATAGAGCCGTAGAATGATCTGTGGCCCCTAAAGAGCTTCTACCTACTGATGCACTCTACAGAGGCTTAGAAAGATCGTTATACCCTGCTTCCTGAGAGGGTAGGCCAGAATTGATTGGTGAAATATCTCTCTACCGCTTAATATCGTGTCTGAACCCATTTGTCCTATGCCCCCATTTGTCCTAAAGCCAC
>JADGBN010000074.1 GCA_015231435.1 Gammaproteobacteria bacterium | reverse complement strand
GCCTGTCACACTGACGTTTTATCTTCTTTTTGGTCTGTTACTACTGCCCAGCTGGCTTAAAGCACCCAAAGCAGTTTATAAGGTTACCCTGTGAGCCGGTTGTTACGCATTGAAAACCTTCTCTTGCCACAATTCGCCGGCGATGTTCCCGACGTTCCCATTAACCTTGAGTTAAATAAAGGGGAGCAGTTACTGCTGTTAGGGGAGTCGCGTTTTCTCCTCCAAGGCATCATGGATTCAATTGTCGGACTTGCGCCACTGCGCAGCGGTCGTATTGTTATCGCCGGTGAAGAGATGAGCTCCCCAGAGCGCCACATCGCGCCGCATCTTCGCCATTGTGCGCTGGTACCTGCTTTAGGGGAGGAGTGCACCCTCATTCCCGACCTCTCACTGCTGGAGAATGTCGCACTGGCCGCCCACCCTTTCAGTCGTCATAAACGTCTGCAAATGGCGCAGTACTATCTCGAACAGGTGGGGCTGACGATTCAGGGGGAGAGTTTTCCTGCAGAGCAGCCAGAGGAGATCCAGTTTTGGACACTGGTTGCCCGTGCGCTAACGCAAGAGCCTGAGTTACTGCTAATTGAACACCCGGGTGAGCGCTTTTCTACCGCCGACAGACAACGCATATTTGCAACGCTGCAGATCCTCATTAAGGAGTCTGGTCTTGCCGCTCTAATTTGCAGCAGTGATGCGCAGCTGCTCTATCACAGCCCGCAGATCGCCATTATCAGCGAGAGAGGCATCGAACAGCGAGGCGAGGCGAGTGAACTCTATTGCACCCCAAAAAATTACCACGTCGCGCAATTTTGTGGCCCTTGCCAACGCATCGAGGGGACCTTTATCGCCAATCAGATTATTCAGTGTGAATTCGCTAGAGTTCGCCCTGAGTTACCCTATGAGATGATCGGGTTGCCCGAGAAGACCACCTTTCTCCTGCGCCCCCACGAGGTTTTTTATGAGAGTCGCGCCCTCTCCCACGCCACCGTTTCAATCAATCAGTTTGCCGGCGCACTGCGCCACTACAGCCTCACCCTTGGTAGTGGTAACCGGCTTGAGGTAACCACCCCCAGTGAGATCGATATTGCGGTTGGCAAGCGCTTCCCATTTCGCCTACAACTGCGACATCTATTAATAAGCGGTGAAGATGGTGACTTTATTGACTTGGGTGCGGCGGCTTCGGTTTAGCACCAGCGACCGGCTCCGGCTGAATAGGCTCACTCTGCGCAGCGTTATGATTTGGTCGTGGTGGCAGCGCTGCCCCCCCCAAAGAGCGATGATTAACCTGGGCATTCTCCTGTCGCAGAATGCTGACCGCACGACCGATGGTGTAACACTTCACCACCAGAATACAGAGTAACGCGACGATCAGCACTTTTACCCAATTGATACGCCTGACGTTCGTTGTCACTGTTTTTGTCGTTCCACGAGGTGCTACGGCCATGACTTGACTGCGCCAGTTAAGCGCTAAAAAAAGCCTCAATCCCCGTCTTTACCTTGTTTAATGAGAGCAGCGCCGGTTTACCGGTAATGGTAATAATCACCTCGTTTGCGACCACCTGATACTCCCCCGCCACTTCACCCAACAGGGTTTTTCCAGAAAAGCTGCCCGCTGTCGCATCACCGCTAAAACGACCACCACTACTGCAAATACGCTCCTCGGCACGTGCCAGAAGCGACACCGCACTAACACCATTTAACAACGCAAAGGAGAAGCTGTTTGCTGCGGCCATGTTAAAGCGCTGTGACGCCGATCTGATCCCAATACTCCGGTGGCAGATCGCTTGCCAGCTTTAACGCCCCCTCGGCACCGGTATAAAAAACATCCTTCACCCCGCTCACCTTCACATCGCCATAACTGCGCAGCGCATCGGCAATCATCTGCCCTAGGCCACGAATGCGTGAGCCGCCTCCTGCCAAAATGATATTGGCAACCGCATCAGCCTGAGTTGCCGGGTCAAAACCCTGAATTAATTTCTCGAGCTGCTCGACAATCTCCGGCACTATCGCCTCACAGGCACTACGCAGTTCATCGGTCACATCAACGGTCACCGGCTTGCCACGTTCGCGCAACTCAATCTCAATACGCTCATTAACCGTACCGACAAAGGCATACTGCTCTTTAATTTTCCGAGCAATCGCCGTACTTAACTGCAGATCAGGATAACGGGCGCTAATCTTATGGCACAGCAGAGAATCGATAAAATTACCCGCCTTAATAAGACTTGCCTGATCTTCGCTCTGCGGCAACTTCCCCTTCAGCGCACAGATATCGGTGGTACCGGCACCAATATCGACCACTAAGGCATCACTCAGCTGATCCAGTCCGTAGGCAACCATAAACGGCTCTGAGACCACCATGGCGATATCCAGCAGCGGCTTTGCCATCGTCAATACCTGCCCCTGATTCAGACGGCTGGCGTTGGCGGGAACGCCAATGACTGCACAGACTCTATCCCCTGCACGCGGTTGCGCCAGAGTGATGGCGTGGGCAAGGAGTTTCTCTGCGGCATCACGCTCCTGAACACTGCGCCCCTGAATCACGCCATCCTTAAGGGGGTAAAGCCACTGCAGATAAGGCTTTTCCAAGACCGCATCGCCCACCAGATGGGTTGTACCCAAAAGACGAACACCAATAAGATCTTTGGGGTACCCCACCAGCGACTCAAAGACCGCCCGCCCACCCCGATTGGTCACCACCGCACTGCGGGAGGTACCAAGGTCAATGCCGATTAAGAGATCCTGCTTATCCACCATAACGAGCCTCTACGTTTTCGTTTTACGATTTTTTGCGCACGTCAGCCAAACCCTTCAGATCCTCCAGACCATAATGAAGACCAAGAAGAAAATATTTAGGTGCTTTAACCACATGCAGAATACCCCGTCCCAACCTCTGCGCGGCACCTTTCGGGGTAGCCGGTTGACGAGTATCTGCTCTCTTAACCGCTGGCGCAGGGGGTTGAGAAGAGTGCAACGGCTTGGCAACCAGCGAAGGCGCCTCGGTGCGGGGGATCTCGACAACATCAAGCGTCTCGAGTACCTCACCGTCAGCATGAACGGGAAGCGCGGTGGGCTGAAGCGCTCTGGTTACTACGGTAACCGGCGGCGGCTCCTTCACCACAACGCTGTGATCTGCTGCGGTTGAGGTTGTGACAACCGCCACCTTGGGTGATGCTACGGCGACTGCCGGTTTACTAGCAGCTGGTGCTGTCGCTGCGGGAAAATGACGGGCTAACAGGGCCTCGGCAACCACACTTAATGATCCCCCTTCACCAGCACGCCGGGGTGATTGCATCCCCTGCTGCCTTGCTGAAGCGGTTAGTTTATCTTTAGCAGCCGCTGGAATAACCACGGTTGCAGCACGACTCGCCGCAGCTTTGCTTCGGTGACTCCCCGGTTTAGTCGGTTTTTTACCACTGCCCTGAGCGATTGTCTCTGTTTTAGGCACGGGGAGTTTCGGCGCCGTGGCGATAACTTTAGCCTGAGTTATGGCGGCGCCTCTTTTTGCGGCATCCACCAATTGTGAGCGCTCTCCACTATCAACGGCTGTTTTTTGCTGACGCGACGCCACCCGAGAAGTGGCTGCCTTCGCAGCGGATTTTACCGCCGTTGTCTGCCCCTGCGTCACCGGGGTAGTGGCACTTAATGCCGGCTTACTGCGACTGTTATCACGACTGGTAGATCCTGTAACCGCACGCTTTGGCTTTGTTGCTGTCGCTATCTTTTTCTGACTGGGCGTCGCCGTCGCCCGCTGTGCTGGCGAAGAGGGGGTTTTAACCACTCTCTTCTTAACCGCTGCTGGCTTCGCCGCGCTTTTTTTAACCGCAACCTTTTTGACTGCTGGCTTATCCATCTATATGAACCTCTCCTGACCCGCAAACCCATTATTAATCATAACTGACAACACCCTAACGCTATAGCCGCTATTGTGCCGTCCTGCTGACGCTTATTTTATACGCGGCGAAGATAATAACAGAGGCGCTCTTTATAGCGGTAAAATTTCTTATCATTGCAGCGAAGAGAGCGACGGGGTTAATCGGTCGCTCTCCAGCGTGATGAATTAACCTGCAGAAAAATCGCTACTGCAACCGCCCAGCTGTGCAAATAGCGCGGTTATTTCATCCTTTCTTGAGAGCCGCGATAGCCACTGCGGTGGCAACGCATGGTAGCCATAAAAAGCCCCGCCGATCTGCCCAAAGATGGCTGCGGTGGTATCGGCATCATCCCCGAGATTAGCGGCCAGCAGCGCCCCCTCGCGAAAGTCACTACTGCGAAAAAAGGCCCAGAGTGCCGCCTCCAGAGATTCAACCACAAAGCCACTTCCCCTAATTTTGGGAGGTTCTCTCTCCTTGAAGCTCCCCATGGCGATTTTATTAATCGCGGGGTGAAGCGGCTCACGCTGCCAAAATCCGTCAATGGGAGAGTAGGCTGGTGATAACAGCGTCTCTTTGTGCGCTCCCTGTATCGCCCCAATCAGCAGCCCAGCAAAATAGCGGCAGGCGTCAATCGCCATGAGATTACCGTGAGTGGTTTTTGAGGACTCTCCCGCCATCTGAATGGCAAGTTCAGGGTCGTGTTGGAAATAGACAGCAATCGGTGCCAGACGCATTAGAGAGCCATTACCAGCACTATGCTCGTCGCTTGCGCCGGAATAGGCATCACCTGTTGTGGCAAAGTGGCTCAGCGCTCGGCTAACCGTGTTGCCAATATCAAAACAGCGTCCCGTAGCACTCCAGTGTCCCTCGCTGCGCCAGCGTTGATAGCGTTGCAACTGATCCACCAGATCGCTCCCCTGACAGACAATCAGACTCTCCGCAAGACAGAGTGCCATCGAGGTATCATCGGTCCACTGCCCCGGCTGTAAGTGAAAGGGGCCGCCTCCGACCATATCAGTAATAGGCGTAAAGGTGCCGGGTGGCTGAAACTCCAGCGTCGTGCCAAGGGCATCACCAACCGCCAGTCCCAGTAGCGCCCCCATAACGCGCTGGCATTTAAGGCTATTATCGTGCAAGCGATTTAACTCCCTTAACGCACTCTAGGGCGCCTCCACCGGCGCTTCATCATCATTAAGAATGGTGACATAGAGCAGACGCCCCTGCGCCAACTGCACGCCGTTTTCAGCTTCAGTCAACGGGGGAATATAGATAGAGAACTGCTCATCAGCTTCATAAGTATCATCGCCAACAATGGAGATCTCAAAGCTTGCCTCAACCTCGCCGGCAACAAAGATAACAGTGCCGGTCTGCTGGATAAAATCGCGGTTAGGATCAAGCTCACTGGAGGTGGCGACCGTAGTTAAATCCTCTTCATTAGTCTCCGTCTGGCTACCGGCAACCGTAATGTACTCCACGATGATATCGGTATCACGGCTCACACGACTAAGCGAAAAGGTGACGACCAGTGTGGTAAGCCTATCCGCATCGCCCTCTTCAATCTCGAGATCAGCCGACTCGGGGGTGATCAACTCCCGAAAGATACTGTCATCGTTGTAGATGTAGCCAGTTGCCGACTCATAGTTATAGACAAGATTGGCATTCACCGGATTAGAGAGGGTCAAGGAGAAAGCCTCATCTGCCTCGACATCGGTATCACCACTAATATCGACATAGATGTTACCTGAAAGATAACCAGATGGAATGGTCAGGGTACCCGAGGTAGCGGTGTAGTCACTGCCCGCGCCTGCCGCTTCATAGACAGGACTCGATTCAATCGGGGTTCCTGTGGTGTAATCAACTGAGATAGGCGGCAGGTTAAACAGATCATAGGCGCCGGCACTGCTATCGACGTTCACGACAAACTTCATTCGCCGATCATCTTTATCCCCCTCCTTCATCGCCGCATTTAAGACGGTCAGGGTGGGAAGGTGTCGTGAGCTCACCCCCTCATCACCACAACTGGTGAGAGTTAAAGGCGCGGCACAAAGCAACGCTAGGGCAGTCACACGGGATAACCGCCGCTTCATAACATACTATCCAGAGAGAAACGCATCGCAAAGGTCGCCTGAATCATATTAATAGGGGTTCCCAGTTCATACGCCCCGGTATCACCGCGATTAGTGCTAATTAGGTAGGATGCCTGCGGTGTGCCAAGGTCAAGATAGCTCACCTCAAACTCATACTTTTTATCGTAGGTCACGCCGCCACTAAAGCCAAAAGCAATCGCCGTGGCAGGATCAGCATCCGCGACGGCTCCGCCGCTAATTTTTGAGTTAGAGCGGGAAGGAAAGATCGCCATATTACCCCCAACATGGGCGGCGATAAACGGCTGTAGCTTGGCATTAAGATTAAACTTTCGCCGTAACCCGGTTAATAGGGTGAAGTTTTGCCAGGTACCGACCTCAACACTTTCAATCGAGGCATTGGTCTGGTTGCGGTGATAGGTCAGCGAGGTCGCCCAGTCAAGATAGGGGTGCAATGGAGTGATAAAGGCACCGCTCAGATGCAACCCCAACTCCGCATAACCGGCATCATCACTGCCGGTACTGGCGAAGGTTTTACTCGGGATCGAAAGCCCCCCGCCAAAGGTGGCGTCGGCAGCATGTGCCTGAAGTGTTAATAGCGATAAAGTCAACAGAGCCGATCGGTAGAAGTGTGCATTAGATTTCATCAGGCTGGACTCCCAAAACCAGAAGTTAAGTCATATCAGTCGGCGCTATTCTCGCGCATCTGCCGCCGTCTGACCAGTTCAAAAAGGGTTACCGCAGTGGCGACGGAGACGTTCAGACTCTCCACCATGCCATGCATCGGAATCGCCACCAGCGCATCGCAATGCTCTTTGGTGAGACGCCGTAACCCCCGCTCCTCGGCACCCATCACCAGCGCCAGTGCGCCGTTAACCTCTGTCGTTGATAAATCATAGAGGGAGCGGCGCTGCTCATCTAGTGCGGTACCGAGCAACCAAAAATTGGCGTCCTTAAGCATCTGCAAGGTTCGTGCCACATTGGTCACCTGAACAAGGGGAACACTCTCCGCAGCACCGGAGGCGACTTTACGCACCGTTGCATTCAAGCCACAGGCACGATCTTTGGGAATAACCACCGCCGCGACACCCGCTGCATCGGCGCTGCGCAGACAGGCACCGAGATTATGAGGATCTTGTACGCCATCCAGCACCAGTAACAGCAGCGGTGTGGTAGCGCTGGTCAAGAGATCATCAAGAAAAGCCTCGCCGTGCATCGGTTGTGGTTGCGTCAACGCCACCACCCCCTGATGCGACACCTCCCCGACCTGTTGGGTTAGCCACTCTGCCGCGACATTTTCGCACCGCACCCCCTGCGCTGCCGCCTGTTGCAGCAGCGTTCGCAGTCGCTGATCAAGCCTTTTATGATCAACATAGAGGGTGATTATCCGCTGCGGCCGCTCCAGCAGTGCGGTGACCGCATGCATACCGTAGATAAAGCTTGCGGCCTCGCTGTTCTCGCCCCGAGGTGCCACACCGTGTTCGACTCTTTTTTTAGCCATCTCAGGCGAGGGTGAAACTAATTTTACGATCTTCGAGATCGACTCTGTCCAGCTTCACCTGCAAACTGTCACAAAGACGGAAGATACGCCGTTTACGCTCACCAATTAGGCGATGGCTCTGCGCGTCAAACTGGTAGTAATCATCCTTCAGGGAGGAGATATGCACCAACCCCTCGACGTAAACCCCAGTGAGCTGCACAAAAAGTCCGAAGCTGGTAACACTGGTAATCATGCCGTCAAACACCTCGCCAATGCGCTCCTGCATATACTCACACTTTAGCCAGTCACTCGCATCGCGTGTCGCCTCATCAGCACGCCGCTCGGTCATCGAGCAGTGCTCGCCAAGCGTAATCATCTCTCCGGCGCTATAACGAAAGGGAGTGCGATTGCCACTTAACAGATGTTTAATGGCACGATGCACCAGCAGATCGGGATACCTACGTATCGGCGAGGTGAAATGGGTATAGGCATCGTAAGAGAGCCCGAAGTGGCCACGATTCTCAGGGGTGTAGATGGCCTGACTTAAACTGCGCAGCATCACCGTTTGAATCAGTCCGAAATCCTCACGCCCGCGCACTGAGGCGAGAAGTTCGGCATAGTCACGCGCTTTCGGTTTATCACCCCCCTTAAGAAAGAGGCCGATCTCCGCAAGAAACTGGCGCAGACTCAGCACCTTGTCACTCACCGGCTCATCATGAACCCGATAGAGTGACGAGATTTTTCCCCGTTTCAGGTAGTCCGCCGCCGCCGTATTGGCGAGCAACATACACTCCTCAATAATACGGTGAGCATCATTACGCTGGGTCGGAACAATATTATCAATTTTACCCGTCTCACCAAAGATAAACTGCGTCTCGCTGGTCTCAAAATCGATTGCACCGCGTGCCCGCCGTCGCGTAACCAGTTGCCGGTAGAGCTGATAAAGCTCCTCAAGATGCGGTCGCAATGCCTCATATTTGTGACAGGTTGCCGCATCACGCGCCACCACCACAGCGGCCACCTCATCATAGGTCAGCCGTGCATGGGAGCGCATCACCGCTGGATAAAAGCGGTACCCTTTCACCTTGCCGCGCGGGCCAATCTCCATATCACAAACCATACAGAGACGCTCGACCTCAGGGTTAAGCGAACAGAGAATATTCGACAGCCCCTCAGGCAGCATCGGCACCACACGTCCGGGGAAATAGACGGAGTTACCACGCAGACGCGCCTCGGCATCCAGCGCCGTACCACTGTTCACATAATGCGAAACATCGGCAATGGCGACCAGAATACGCCACCCCTTCCCCTCTTTTTCACAATAGACCGCATCATCAAAGTCCCGCGAATCGGGACCATCAATGGTGACTAGCGGCAGATGGGTAATATCAATCCGCCCCCGCTTATCCTGCTCACTCACCTCAAGCGGCAGGCTATGCGACTCCGCCTCGACCAAGGGCGACCAGTGCGAGGGAATATCATGGGCGCGAATCGCCAAATCAATCTCCATACCATGCGCCAGATAGTCCCCAAGGATCTCCACCACACGACCGCTTAACACCACCCGCTGCCCCGGATAGGTGAGGATCTCAACCACCACCAATTGACCATCCTTCACCCCGAAGCGGTTACTCTCGGAGATCGCAATCGGCTGGTTAATACGGCGGTTATCGGGCACCACAAAACCCTGGCCATGTTCGACATGAAAACGTCCCGCAACGTGACGGTGCGCATGCTCCAGCACCTCCATCACCTTACCCTCTCGCCGCCCGCGACGGTCTGTACCGACCACGCGTGCAACCACTAAATCGCCGTGAAGACAGCGCTCCATCTCACGGGTAGAGAGAAATAGATCTTCACCGCCGGTTGCTGGCACAAGAAATCCAAAGCCATCCGCATGACCGATAATCCGCCCGGTCACCTCTTCACTTTGGGTCATCGGGGTGTAGCCGTGCGCCTCATGGTTAAACAGCAGTTCACCATCACGCTCCATCGCCCGCAGCCGCCGCCGCAGCGCCTCCAGCTTCTCCTCACCGCTAATTTTCAACTCCACTGCAATCCGTTTCAGCGTCACCGGATGATGATAGTTCTCCAGCAGCAGTAGAATAAACTCACGACTCGGGATCGGATTGACGTATTTACTCTTTTCGCGTTTCAGAAAAGGATCACGTTTTGGTATTTTTTTTGACATGGTTATTAGCGGTCAAACCGCTCCTGTAGTGAAGTAAGAGGTAAGCGTACCATAAATAGGGGGTGGTTTTTCAGCCAATCTTTACCACAATCGCTGCCGCACCACAGAGGCAGGCGAAGAGAACTCTTGGTAGAATAGCCGCATTCAGCCATTGACAATGACAACCATAACGGGAGTTACATTTATGCAGGTGTTAATTATTGGTAGCGGTGGTCGCGAACATGCGCTGGCTTGGAAGGTCGCGCAGTCGCCACAGGTTACTCAGGTCTATGTAGCGCCAGGTAATGCCGGAACGGCACGGGAGCCGAAGGTGGCGAATATTGCCATTGCCGTCGATGCGCTGGATGATCTCGTCAGCTTTGCCAAAAAAGAGCAGATTGAGCTCACCATTGTTGGCCCAGAGATCCCGCTGGTGCTTGGTGTGGTTGATCGCTTTAACGCTGCAGGGCTGCGCTGTTTTGGCCCGAGCCAACTCGCGGCACAGCTTGAGGGTTCCAAAGCCTTTAGCAAAGCATTTCTCGCACGACAGCAGATCCCTAGCGCCGCCTATGGCGAATTTACCGACGTGACCGCCGCTACTGCCTATATTCGCCAGCAGGGCGCGCCGATTGTGGTTAAAGCGGATGGTCTTGCGGCGGGCAAAGGGGTCATTCTTGCTGCGACTGAAACAGAGGCCATTGCGGCGGTTGAAGAGATGCTGGCGGGTAACGCCTTTGGCGAGGCCGGTCATCGAGTGGTCATTGAGGCGATGCTCCAGGGTGAGGAGGCAAGTTTTATCTGCATGGTGGATGGTGAACATATTCTCCCCCTCGCCACTTCGCAGGATCATAAAGCGGCACTCGATGGTGATTTAGGCCCTAACACCGGTGGCATGGGTGCCTACTCCCCGGCACCGGTAGTCACCGCCGAACTGCACCAGCGCATTATGGATGAGGTGATTATTCCGACCGTCAAGGGGATGGCAAGTGAAGGACACCCCTATACCGGTTTTCTCTACGCCGGCATTATGGTGACTGATGATGGCACACCAATGGTTCTGGAGTACAACTGCCGCTTTGGAGATCCCGAGACCCAACCGATCATGATGCGCCTACAATCCGACTTAGTGACCCTCTGCCTCGCGGCGCTGGAGGGCAATCTCGATAAGGTTGAAGCCCGCTGGGACCCGCGTCCAGCACTTGGTGTCGTGCTGGCAGCAGCAGGCTACCCCGGCAGCTATCGTAAGGGAGATTGTATTAGCGGTCTTGAGACCTCACTGCCAGATGCCAAAATATTTCATGCCGGTACCGCAGAAAGTGAAGGTAACGTGGTCACTTCAGGTGGTCGGGTTCTCTGTGCAACCGCCCTAGGAGAGAGCGTTGCCACCGCACAACAACGTGCCTATCAGCTTGCCGACAGCATTAGTTGGCAGGGCGTAGAGATGCGCCGTGATATCGGCCACCGGGCAATCGCACGGGAGCTGAAGCAGTAGTAGCCGCTTCGCCAGAGTCTCGAATCGGGATCTACCGAATCGGGGTCAGCCGAATCGGGGTCAGTTCTCGCATTGTGGCATTGGACGCAGGAATCGGGGTCAGTTCTCGCATTGTGGCATTGGATGAAGTACGCGACGGGCGCCTATAGTTACCGTGAAATTGCCGAATACTTTGCGCTTCATTTGGCGAGCGTTGGCCGGATAGTCAGGAAGCGGATGCTACAACGCGAGAACTGACCCCGTTTGCTATGCGTTTGCTATCACATAGCTTT
>JADGBN010000073.1 GCA_015231435.1 Gammaproteobacteria bacterium | reverse complement strand
GATGGAAGGCGGCAAAGGCGCGAATCCCCATGAGCATAGATTAACTATGTGATTGGGGTGAGCGACTGCAGCGTGCGCAGCCTGCCTTTGGTGCAACGAACCAGCATTTTCAAGGATGACGGGTATATTACGAAGCACGCTTCATGCCGAGATAGGGCGGCTCAGCGGTTACCCGCCCTTCCGTCGCTGCTGTTTTTCAGAACCAGACTTCCGGATAGCGCCGCGAACGCGGCAGGTTATTTACCAGCAAAGCGACAAGCAGTAGCAACAGCGGCCCCAACGTCGCCGGCATAAGGAGGAACCAGAAGCCCAGTTGCTGAATATCCGCCGAGCCTAGCGTGGCAATTAGTGCCGTGGCT
This sequence comes from Gammaproteobacteria bacterium, assembly GCA_015231435.1. Lineage (GTDB taxonomy): Bacteria > Pseudomonadota > Gammaproteobacteria > Thiohalomonadales > Thiohalomonadaceae > JADFYS01. The sequence continues at coordinate 11,147 of JADGBN010000073.1, read as the reverse complement.
CCGCCGGGTGGGTGCAGGGTTCGCGTTAAGTGCATTAGTGCGATTGCCGTGGCCACGGCCAGTGCCTGCGCCAGACCCGGCACCTCATGAAACAAGCGCCAGCAAACCACGCCAACAAATGCCGAAACAACATGGCCGCCAAGCAAATTGCGGGGCTGCGCCAAGGGGCTGCGCGGTGCACCATAGAGCAACACGGCGGAAGCGCCAAAAGAGCCAATCATTAGATGCAGATCATGCGGCAGAAAATAACGCGCACCTATCCAGGCCAGCAATCCGATCCCAAGCACCGCGCCGATCCATGACCAGAAAATTTCGTCACCACGAACACGCGGTGGGCTGCCTGCCGTAGTGCCTCGCCACTTCTTTAGGTAATCGCCCAACCGAGTCTCCAGTTTCATCTAGCGCCGTCCGGCGACTTCGCACGCAGACGCGCCACCGCATGGCGCCAGGCAAGATGGTAGATCACGCGAAAATCCTCGGTGCTAATATCCAAGTAGCCCGGCACCTGTTGCATGGCATCAAGAATATCTTCGTCGGTCAATTCAGGTTCGTGATCGACATCCAAATCGAGAACGTCAGAGCGACTTTCAGTCACGGCGCATCTCCTTGTTTATGCAGCACAGTCGCCGACTCCCCTAGCGTAGGGTGCTCACCAGGCCTCCGGTCTAGCGCCGGATAAAGTCGATCATCACCCCTTCCGGGGCACGCTGCTGATAGACCACTTCAATACCCTCACCATAGCGAGCCTGCATCTGATGTAGCAGCGGGATGGGATCGTGGTCGTTGACAAAACGCATCACTTCGCCCGGATGCAGGGAGTCGAGTGCGCCAAAGATGGCAGCATGGCGAAAACGTTTGGCCACGCCACGCGCATCGAACTCATAGATACCATCGGGTTTGCTATGGTCATGGGGATGAATTGTCGTCATTGAACTCTCCTGAGTGAATAGTGGCGACATCATAGTTGACACTAATAGTCAGGTAATTGACCTGAATCAGATAGCCTTCGTGGCAGTGACGATGAGGGGGAGAGCGCCATCAACCACGGGCGGCGATCACCTCTGCACAATGAGCTTCAGGAGCTACAGGAGAGCATACTGCAACCGACGCGCTGGCGTGCCCAGTCGGGGCGCTTGGCGGTATAATCCTGCATTCCTGGCTGTTCGCGGTAGGGCTGTTTAAGAAGGGTGAGCAACCGTTCTATCTCGCTGTAGTCACCTTGATGCGCAAGATCTATCGCCTGTTGCGCAAGATAGTTTCGCAGCACATATTGCGGATTGACCTGCCACATCCGCTGGCAGCGCTGCGCATCATTTTCGGGCTGTTGCCGTAGACGCTGGCGATAGCTCTGCAACCACGCTGCTAACGCTGTTTGTGCCTCAGGGATTAGCGGCTGGTAGTAGGCAGCGAGGAGCGGTGGCGGTACTGCTTCCCCTTCACAGGTGACAAGCCCAAGGTGACGGAAAAAGAGTGTCATGTCGATTTCGCTTTGTGATAGCAGGGTAATCAGGGCATCTATTAATGGCCGATCTGCTGCCTGATAGTGGGTAATACCCAGTTTGGTGGCCACCATCGCCGGCCAAAGTTGCTGATACTGCCGCTCGGTTTGGCGCAAAATGGCGCCTAACTCGGCAGCAGCGGGAACCAACAGATGCACCGCATTGGCAAGCTGATAAAGGTTCCATAGGGCGATTTCTGCCTGCTTGCCATAAGCGTAGCGATGAAACTGCGCATCGGTGGTGTTGGGTGTCCAATTCAGATCAAAATTATCGATCCAGCCGTAGGGGCCATAATCGATGGTTAATCCGAGAATCGACATATTGTCAGTATTCATCACCCCATGCACAAAGCCAACACGCATCCAGTGAAGAATTAGGGTTAAGGTGCTGTCGCAAACCCGCGCAAACCAGCGCAGATAGCTCTCCTGGCTCACCTCGCGCTGCGCAGCGGGATACAGATCGGCGAAGTGGTGCTTTATCGTAAAATCGACCAACTGCTGTAAACGTGCTTTATCACCACGGCTGGCGAAGATCTCATAGCTACCAAAGCGGAGAAAGCTGGGGGCGACCCGACAGACGATGGCACCGGGCTCGCGCTCGGGGTGTCCGTCGTAGAGCATATCGCGCATCACCGTTTCGCCACTTAACAGCAGTGACAGAGCACGGGTCGTCGGTACGCCAAGATGATACATCGCCTCGCTACAGAGAAATTCGCGAATTGATGAGCGCAACACCGCATAACCATCAGCATTACGACTATAGGGTGTCGGCCCTGAACCTTTAAGTTGCAGCGTCTGCGATCCCGAAGTGGCGGTAATCACCTCGCCAAGGTTTATCGCCCGTCCATCCCCTAACTGCCCCGCCCAGTGGCCAAACTGATGCCCCCCGTAACAGCAGGCGTAGGGCTGCATGGCGGGCAACAGTTCGCTGCCGCTCAAAAGGCGGGTAAAAGCGGGATCAGCAACCACATTGGCATCGAGATCAAGAAGTGCCAGCACCTCGGGTGAAACCGCAATAAGTTTGGCATCGGCAAAAAATTGTGGCTGCACCCGTGAGTAACAGGCGTTATGCACTTGGCGACTACGATTAAGAGGTTCCGAGTCACCGGGCAACTCGTCACAAAAAGCGTTCGCCAGCGGCAGATCTTGCAGAGTGTGGCGCGGCATCATGAGATTAAGCTTTTCGAGTTATAGATAACACCACCCTGCTGCTGATAGTAATGCAAGATTGCCTCTCCCTCGGCTTGCAGCAACCCCGCCTCTACGGTAATACCGCGTGCCGCCATGCGTGCTGGCCAATGATCTGGTTTATCCCCCTCATCAAAACCGATGGCGCGAACAGCGGTATCATTTGTCGCAAAGAGTAAGCGCGCCACCCCTGACCAGACCACCGCCCCAAGGCACATCGCACAGGGCTCGCTGCTGCTATAGAGATCAATGGGTGCCGCCGCGATCTGCCGCAAGTCGTAGCAGTGAAGCTGCTGCTGCGCTAAAGCAATGGCGACCATTTCGGCGTGTAGCGTTGCCACGGCTGTCGGCGGTACTAAATTGACCCCCAGAGCAAGGAGTTCACCGCTTGCCCGAGAGAAGAGCGCCGCGGCAAAGGGGCCACCACTTTGCGCATCAATATTCCGTCGCGCAGCTGCCAACACCAGCGCCATGCGCTCGCGGTCACTTTGCGGCAACGACTGCTCTGCAAGAAAGGGGGCAATCCACGCGGGCAGTTGAAAGCTGAACTGTTGCGGTACCTGCATACGGGGAGGTCTCCCTATGCCCCCAGATCGGCTTTGGCGATATCGGTTATCCAGTAGTCGGGGGCGACGGCAGTGACTGGAAAGCGCTCCCCGGCGGCAATGCGACGCAATACCGCATGTTTGGCGCTGCCAGTTGCGAGTACTATTTTACAGCCACTCGCGCGTAACCGAGGCAAAGTTAGCGTCACCCGCTCGGGAGGCGGTTTGGGCGCTGCAAAAACCGCTGCGGCACTGCTTGTCGCCGTCAACGCCAGATGCTGCGGAAAGAGGCTTGCGGTATGACCATCCTCCCCCATCCCCAGCAACGCCACACTAAAAGGGGGCGTGGCTGCCAACAGCTGCTGATAGGCCGCAGCAGCGCTGGTTGCACCCTGTTCGGCAGCCATAGGATGAAACTGCTCACGCGGAATCGCCGCCGGTTTTAGCAGAAGCGCTTCAATCATCACATCATTACGTTCGCCGTCACCTACTGGCAGGCAACGCTCATCACTGGGATAGAGATTGATCTGCCGCCAATTTAACGCGGCGGCGGCAAGATGGGCAAAAAGCGCAGCAGGTGATCGCCCCCCAGGAACCACCAGATGCGCCTCGCCATACTGGGCAATCGCTGCATTTAACTGCGTAATGGTTAACTGTGCCGCTGCCGCTGCCAGGGTTTCGCTATCGGCACAGTGATACCAGGTTGCCCCCTGAAACTCACTTATCTGCACTTCACTCATGAGGGAATATGCCAGCCGCTAATACAATCCTTTAACAGGCGATCCATCCCGGGAACATCCCAGCTACCCGCGCGATAGCGGGGCAATGAGAAGCGCTGCGACCACGCTTCAATAATCGGCTCGACAATTTTCCACGAGGTCTCAACCTCATCTGCCCGCGAGAAGAGTGATGCCTCACCCAGCAGCACATCGTGCAGCAAAATCTCGTAGGCATCGTACATATCGCCATCCTTACTCTCATAAGGGGCGCTCATCACCAGGCGCTGCATTCGCGTTGTCAGCCCGGGGAGTTTGGCATTCATGCGCAAAAACATCCCCTCATCGGGTTGCAGGCGAAAAATCAGGGCATTAGGCAGCGGCCGTTCTGTCCCCTCTTCAAAGAGGTTATGAGGTGGCTGGCGAAAACGAATCATCACTTCCGAGACCCGTTTTTTCATCCGTTTGCCGGTCCAAAGAACAAACGGTACCCCCTGCCAGCGCCAGTTATCAATATAGAACTTCACTGCCGCAAAGGTCTCGGTAGAGGAGTCGGCAGCGACACCGGGTTCGGTGCAGTAGGCGGCGAGATCTTCCCCCTCGGCGGTATGTCCCGAGGCGTACTGCGCCGCAAGGGAGATCTCATCGACATGGTTAATATCGACCGGACGCACCGCCCGCAGCACCTTCACCTTCTCATCACGAATATCGGTGGCGCTATATTCCGCGGGGGGCTCCATCGCCACTAGGGTCATCACCTGCATCAGATGGCTCTGAATCATGTCACGCAGGGCGCCCGCCTTCTCGTAATAGGGAGCACGATACTCGACCCCCAGCGTCTCACTGGCGGTGATCTGCACATGATCAATGTAGTTGCGATTCCATAACGGTTCTAACAGCGAGTTGGCAAAGCGGAAAACGAAGAGGTTCTGCACACTCTCCTTGCCAAGATAGTGATCAATGCGGTAGATCTGCGACTCCTGCATCACTCGCCAGAGTTCACGATTGAGCTTCTCGGCACTGGCGGCGTCATGACCAAACGGTTTTTCGATAACCAGCCGACGATACCCCTGCGCCTCATCCATTAAACCTACCGCACCAAGATGGTGCGACACCGCACTATACCAGCCCGGTGGAATCGCACAGTAAAAGAGGGCATTGGTCCGCTCATGGTGCGTTAGCAGCGCCTCTTTCAAGCGGGTGTAGGTATTAATATCCTCCAGATCGCCCTCCACCGGACAGAGCATGGCGTGAAAACGCTCCATTAAGGCGCTATCTTTCGCCTGTGGCGAGAACTCCTGCAACGCCTGACGCACAAACGCCAGCCAATCGTCACCACGGTTGCGCACCACACCAATAATACGGCTGTCAGCATGGAGTAGGCCCAGTTTGACCATCTTCAGCAGCGAGGGCAATAACTTACGCTTGGTGAGGTCACCCGTCGCCCCAAAAATCACGACATTGCTGGCTTCCGTCTTTTCACAATCAATACAGCTTGCTGTCTGGGATGCTTGCGCCATGAGCTGCTACTCCCCCTCTGCCTTTTTAACCGCGTGTCCACCAAAGCCGGCGCGCATCGCTGCCAGCATCCGTCCCGCAAAAGAGCTCTCCTGACGACTGCGAAAACGCATCATTAACGCCAATGTAAGCACCGGCGTGGGAACCGCTGAATCGATCGACTCCTGCACCGTCCAGCGCCCCTCTCCGGAGTCATCAACCCAGTCGGAGAGCTTCTCAAGATGGGGATCACGTCCCAGCGCATCGGTACAGAGATCCAGCAACCACGAGCGCACCACACTGCCATGCTGCCAGATTTTCGAGATCTGCTCTAAATCGAGGTGAAACGCCTCACGCGCCTGCAATAGTTCATAACCTTCGGCATAGGCCTGCATCATCCCGTACTCAATGCCGTTATGCACCATCTTGGTAAAGTGGCCAGAACCGACCGGGCCGACGTGTCCCCAGCCAGTCTCCGGGGTTGGCGCGAGACTCTGTAGCGCTGGCGTCAGTCGCTCGACGGCGGTGGCACTGCCCCCGACCATCATCGAATAGCCATTCTCCAACCCCCACACACCGCCTGAGGTTCCGACATCAACAAACTCAATACCCGCCTCTTGCAGCGCCTTACCACGTGCCATGGAGAGGTTAAAATTGGAGTTGCCACCATCAATCACCAGATCGCCTTTAACCAATCCCTGCTGTTGAAGTTCGGCAATCGTGTTGTCAAGAATCTGATGCGGTAGCATCAACCAAACCACCCGTGGCAACTCAAGTTTACCCAGCGCATCCGCCAGCGAGGTAGCGACAGTAATATGACTCTCTTCTGCCGCCAGTGCTTCGGTCACCGCCTGGGTGCGATTATAGGCCACCACCTCATGCCCTGCACGGGAGAGACGCCGTGCCATATTTGCCCCCATACGACCCAAACCAATTATTGCCAGCTTCATATTACTCTCCTGAAAATTTGCTAAAAGTAGAGAAAAATTCCCCGATACCCGATGCTTAATAGTCGCTATCATCCACGCCACGAACTAAAATAACAACCTCGAAATAACGACAACGGAGCTACATACCATGAACAACCTACGCCCACTCCTGCACGCGCTCCTCCTGCCCCTTATGTTAAGCGGTTGCCTCTTTGGCAGTTCCGATGAATCGCAAACTGCCAGCGCCGCCAGCAATGGCCTCAGCCCGTTTGACTCCGAAAGTCAGCTTCTTGAGCGTATTCGTAGCGGCATCAGCCAGAGCAGCACCTACCAACAGGATATGGTTGCCGCCCCCGAGATGGCCACCGTCGCCAGCGATAGTAACACTGCCAGTGGCATCAGCAGTAGCAGTTCCAGCAGTAGCACCGGCAGCAGTGGAGGTAGTGATGCCGGGCGTTCGACCACCAATCTTCAGATCGAGGGGGTCGATGAGGCCGACCGCTTCAAAAGTGATAGCGACCGCCTCTATGTGATTAACAACACCAGCTATTATGGTGGTGACATTGGCATTATGCCGGTGACCTTCGCCGCCAGCAGCGACAGTTCAGAGGAGGTCATTGCCACGACCAGCGCCACCATAGCGGCTCCCGAAGCGACCCTCTACCCGATGCCACAAAGCGCGCAAAACAGCATTACCGTTTACCAACTCGACAGCAGCAGTGCCAGCTACACCACGCTTGCCAACTTAAGTGTGGGTGAGAAGGATGATCCCGGTTTAAGCGGTCTCTATCTGTTAGAAAATAGTCGGGTGGTGCTCATCTACGGCCAGCGGCAAAACTACTGGGGGTTCTGGCACGATAGCTGGGCTTGGCAGCAGGGTGAAAGCGTCATTGAGGTCGTTGACCTTACTAATCTCAACGCCCCCAAAGTTGAACAGCGTCTGGAGATTGACGGCTATCTAATTGCCAGTCGCCGCATCAATAACCAACTCTATATTGCCAGCCGTTTCAGCCCCTATCTGCCCAACTACGAACCCTGGGTCTATGCCGATGACAGCAACAGCAGCAGCCGCAATCAGACGCTTCTTGACCAAGCCGACAGCAGCGAGCTTTTGCCACAAATTCGCGTCAACGGCACTGCCGCCACGCTGGTCACTGCGGCAACCACCTATGAACCGCTACTTAATCAGCAGAGCGACCATTTGAGCGGTGATCTGGTCACACTATTGCAGTTTGATTTGCAAAATGGTCAATGGCAGAGTCGCACGCTGTTGGGCAACAGCGAAACCCTCTTTATGAGTCAGAACGCCGCCTACTTTGCCACCGCCAGTGCCACCTATCAGAGCAGCGATGATGGCTATCTCTACTACAGCCCCGACTGGACCACACAAATTCATAAATTTGCCCTAGAGGAGAGCGGACCACACTATGTCGGCAGTGGCGAAGTGGTAGGTCACCTTGGCTGGGAAGAGGATAAAAAACCGTTTCGCATGGGTGAAATAGCCCAAGCTGACGGGACAGCGCTGCTGGGTATAGTCACCTCCGAAGGGGATGAGTGGCTTGGTGACAGCTCAACCCGCCTGTCGTTACTCAAAACAGAAGCGAGTGGTGAGCTGAGTCTGCTCTCCAACCTGACCAACCTTGGCAAACCGGGAGAGCACCTCTATGCGGCCCGTTTTATTGAAGAGCGTGCCTATCTCGTCACCTTTCGCGTCACCGACCCGCTCTATATTATCGATCTGAGCTCACCTACAACCCTAAATGCCAGCGATCATTTAGGCGAGCTCGAGATCCCCGGTTATTCAGACTATCTGCATCCCCTACCTGGGGGTTATCTGCTTGGCCTTGGCAAAGATGCCGTTGCCGACAGCAGCAGTGACAGCGGTGATGGACGCGGTGCCTGGTATCAGGGGGTCAAACTAACGCTCTTTGATGTTCGCAGCCTTAAAGCGCCACAAGCGCTCGCCTCACTGGTCATCGGTCGCCGTGGCAGCGAATCCAACGCGCTGACCGATCATCACGCCTTTACTTGGGTCGCCGCCAGCGCCACTACAGCGGCACGTCTGGCACTGCCGATTGCCTTTAATGACTATCCCCCGAGCTATTACGGTGCCGATCTCAACAGCCCCTCCACCTGGTACGACTGGAGCCATACCGGTCTCTACAAGTTTGAAATTGACACCAGCGCCGCCACCATTACAGGGGTGGGCTCGCTCATTGCCGAAAGCCGTGACAGCAGCACCCCTTACGACTACCCCGATTACGATGTCAGCAACGATCGGGCGCTTATCATCAATGAGGCTCTCTTCTATCATCATGGTGAGACTCTACTGAGCGGTTACTGGGGAGAGTAATTGAAGCCACAATCAATACTGATTACCGGCTGCTCCAGCGGTATTGGTGCAGCCGTTGCGCACGGACTCCAGCAGCGAGGCTACCGCGTCTTTGCCAGCGCCCGTAAAGCCGTCGATGTAGAGCGGCTGCAACAACAGGGCTTCACTGCCGTACAGCTCGATTTGGCGGATACTACTTCGATAACCAACGCTCTGGCGACCGTACTGGAGGCAACCGGCGGCACTCTCGACGCACTGTTTAACAATGGCGCCTACGGCCAGCCGGGTGCGGTGGAAGATCTCCCCACCGACATATTACGCCAGCAGTTTGACAGCAACTTTTTTGGCACCCATGAACTCACGCGTCAGGTCTTAAGTGTGATGCGACGTCAGGGAGACGGACGAATTATCTTTAACAGCTCACTCCTGGGGTTTGTCGCGCTCCCCTTTCGCGGTGCCTATAACGCCAGTAAATTTGCCCTTGAGGGGTTGGTCGATACCCTGCGTCTTGAGTTAAAACTTAGTCACAGCCCCATTAAAGTCGTCCTCATTCAACCTGGACCAATCATCAGCCGCTTTCGTGCCAACGCCTATGCCGCCTTTCAGGCAAATATTGATGTTGCCAACAGCCCCTATGCGGCGATCTATGGTCGTGTTGCCGGTCGCTTGCAACAGGAGAGCAGCACCGCCCCCTTTACCCTGCCCCCTGAAGCGGTGTTAACCAAAGTGATTACCGCCCTTGAAACACCCCGCCCGTGCGCCCGTTACGGCGTCACCCAACCTACCCTTATCTTTGCTATCGCCAGACGTCTGCTCCCCTCACGCTGGCTTGATGCCCTGCTGCTCGCCGTGGCACAACGCGAAAATCGTTAACAAGCGACCGATGAGAGAGCGCCGCCAGACGCGCCGCCACGGCGGTGAACTTATCTATACCACCAACGATGAGTATGGCCCTATTGAGGTTGTCGAGAGTGCCTTTGAACGCTCGCTCCACTTTGGTTCCCCCGCCAAACAGAGCAGCATTCTTCTTGATAATCACCAGATGCTTGCCCTAAGTTACACCCATGCACTGCTGGCACCGCTTATCTTTCAACCCCTGCCGCAGCGGATTCTGCTGGTGGGCTTAGGCGGTGGATCGGTTGCCTCCTTTTTACTGCACCACTTTCCCGATGCCGAGATCGATGTCGTCGAGCTGCGCCAGCGCGTCTATTACGTCGCCCGCCGCTATTTTCATCTGCCCGACAGCCTACAGCTCACCGTCTATATCGAATCGATTGAACGCTATATGTACCACCACCGCAGCCGCCTGCAAAATAGCTACGATTTAGTGCTTATCGACGCCTTTGATGGCGAAGGGGTAAGCGCCGAGATCGCCAACCCCATCTTTTGTCGCGAGATTCGCGATCTGCTCTCGCCACGGGGGGTGCTGGGAATCAACCTCTGGAGCGGTGCCGATGGCGGTGCCGCCTTTGTGGTTGAGCTGCTAATGACCGCTTTCGACCGCAACCTGCTGCGCCTTGATGTTGAGGAGAAGGGCAACCTCATCGCGATTACCGCCGATAAGATCCCCCTGCAGAGCCGCCTTGATAAATGCGACCGTGACGCCCGCCATCTCACCAGCGAACTACGCCTCCCTTTTACCAATATGGTCAAAAGATTACGACGGCTCAATCTTGGTTAGGTTAGGTTAGGTTAGGTTAGGTTAGGTTAAGTATATCTGGACACAGCTGGAAGCCAAAGCCAATATTGTTAATTTTCAAATTAGCTGTATAAATTCTTTTATAAAAAAAAATCACTATTCAAAATCAATATCAATCATATAAATATCTTTTAATATCATCTTGCTTACTTCCCATCCCCATCCAGCCAACCCCCTCTATTCTTCTACCTAGATATATATTCTTTTGATCTACCAGTAAAATTCCAATCAACAAGTGATCACCTCACAAGCTCCTACAATACTGAAGAAATAATAGGAAGACTCCCGTTGCGTTATCCTCCCAAAGTGTTTATCTATTCAACTGCTGTTACCTTCACATCAAGAAATTTCAATACTGAGCTGCTTGTTTAACCCCCAACCATCATAACCAGCGGCGCAAACTCTGGTAGACCTTCTATCTCAGCTGCTTTCCATACCATAACGAACCCTTCAGACTGTTCTCAATTTGATTTTAGATTCCTATTCTATTACGAATAATAGGCACCGCTCGTTATCTTCAACCTACAATCCTCATACCCTCCCTTTGACGCAGCTAAGCCCAACTATATATGGCTCCCGTCAATCTCACCCTTTCCTTACATGCTCGCAACTGTGAGCCTCGCAATCGAATTCTCAGATACACTCGTATTTAATTCGGCTTTAGCTTCAATAAACCCAAGAATTTTTACAGCTGCCCTATTTCAAGCTGCACCATAAGGCGGTTTTGAGGCTTTTATCCCTGA
>JADGBN010000072.1 GCA_015231435.1 Gammaproteobacteria bacterium | reverse complement strand
TGCCGAAGATTACGATTGCCAATTTGAGCGTTAGCGAGGGCAACAGCAGTCATACAGTTTCGCTGACCTTAACGCTCTCCAAGGTAGCTGACGCTGATGTGACCGTAAACTATGCCACCACAGAGGGCACCGCAATGGCCGCACGGGATTTCACCACCAGTAGCGGTACGGTTACTTTTGCAAAAGGAAAAAGTAGCGCAACGCTAGATCTAACGCTGCTTGGTGATCGCTTTAAGGAGTCGGAGGAGACCTTTACCGTCACCTTAAGTGCCCCTGTCGCTGCCGAGCTAGGCAACAACAGCGCCGTCGTGACGATTATCGATGATGACTGTGTCGATGAGTTTGCCCTGACACCGGGGATAAGTATCGAGCCGATGACCAAGGCGGAGGGGCAAAGTGCCAGCAGCAATATGACCTTTACGGTGAGTTTAAGTGGCACCGCCCCAGGGCCGGTGACCATTGATTACGCAACCAGTGATAACCCCAGTGGTACGCTAAGCGCCATTGCCGGAAGTGACTACAGTGCGGCGTCTGGCACCTTAACGATTCCTGCTGCGAGTAAAAGTGGTGAAATAGCGGTCTCAATATTGGGTGATGAACTCTATGAGGCGGATGAACTTTTTAATTTAACCATCTCCAATGCGAAAAACGCGGTGATCTGCGCGCCGGCAACGGTTACGGGCACGATTCTTAATGATGGTGATGTCAACTACAGCAACTCATTGGGCATGAGCTTCAAACTGCTGCCGGCTGCAACCTTCACCATGGGTAGTCCTGCTGATGAGACGGGGCGTGCTGCCAATGAGACCGCCCATTCGGTGACTATCAGCAAGCCGTTTATGATGCAAACCAGTGAGGTTACGCAAATTCAGTGGCAGAGTGTGATGGGTTCCAATCCTGCCTATTTTGGCCCCAACGGGGCGGGGGATGATTGTGGCGATGATTGTCCTGTCGAGATGGTGAGCTGGGATGATGTACAGAAGTTCATCAGCACGCTTAACGCCAAAGGCGAGGGGACCTATAGTCTACCTAGCGAGGCAGAGTGGGAGTATGCGGCGCGTGCGGGTACCAGCACTGCTTTTGCCAACGGCACACTGGTTGGACGTAACTGTGCGGCAGATACTAACCTCGGACTCATCGGCTGGTATTGTGGTAATGCCACGGATACCACCCATCCGGTAAAGGGTAAAGTAGCCAACAGTTGGGGGTTGTACGATATGCATGGTAACGTCTGGGAGTGGGTCGCCGACTACTACGCAGAGGGATATGGGGTGACCAGCCTGACGACTACCACAACCGATCCTACGGGGGCAGCCAGCGGCACTAATCGCACCATTCGCGGTGGTGCCTGGAATTTTGGTTCCGAGCTGGCGCGTTCGGCTTCGCGGGTGAATGATGACCCTGCCAATAAACGTTTTGACCTTGGCTTGCGGCTGCGTCGCGCTCCGTAGAACCACTTTTATGCTACCATTCGCAGCGCGTCTATACCCAAAATCATTGGAAATGATGGAAGGCGGCAAAGTCGCGAATCCCCATGAGCTTAGATTAACTAAGTGATTGGGGTGAGCGACTGCGGCCAACGAACCAGCATTTTCAAGGATGACGGGTATAGGTTAACTATGACATAGTTTTTTTATGATTAATATACTAACCTCTGACGCCGCCAGTCACGAGATTAATGCCCTCACCTGCCTTTAGTAATAGATACTAAACCACCCGGGCGCGGGGTTGCCGCAGCGCCTGCTCATACTCCGATTTAAAGTGGTAGAGTGAACTATCAACGACCTTCACCGCCCCGTCGATAAGATGGCAACGACCGCTGCCGGGAAGCATTTCGCAAAGATTGGTAATCGCATCAAGGTCAACACGTCGCCCGTGACCGGTATCAATTTTATCCAGCAGCATCGAGAGATAGTAGGTTCCGCTTTTACAGGGGGGGCATTGACCGCAGGAGGCGTCAGCAAAAAAGCGAACATACTCCGCCACCCGTTTAACAATGCCTGTCCCTTCGGAGACAACAATCATCGCCCCGGTGCCAAGGCTGGAGTGGCGCTGCCGTACGGAATCAAAATCAAGCGACACATCAAGATCATTTTTAGTCAAAATGGTATTTGACGGGCCACCGGTAAAGACCGCTTTGAGCTTCTTGCCCACCAGCATACCGCCACCATAACTAAAAATAAGTTCATTGAGGGTGATGCCCATCGGTAGTTCATAGACCCCAGGATTTAACACATCGCCGCTTAGTGAATAGACTTTGGTGCCACTATTGCCACCTCGTCCCAAACTATGGAACCACGCCACCCCGTTACGCAGCAGATGCGACAGATTTGCCAGCGTTTCAATATTATTAATTAACGTCGGCTTGCCGTGCACTCCCGACTGCGCCGGAAAGGGGGGTTTACCACGGGGAAAGGGGAAACTCCCCTCAACACTGGCAATCGCCGCTGTCTCCTCACCACCAACGTAATAACCTGAGGAGGGCATCACCTGTAACTCAACCGTGCGCCCCACCACCCGACAGACCTCGGGATAGAGCGACGACTCAAGCCACTGGGCCACCGCCTGTTGCATCGCGGTCATCGCCCGCTGCAGATGCGGGTTAATATAAAAAATCACATGGTTAATACCAGTGGCCAGCGCCGCAATAAGCGCCCCCTCAATCACCTGATGCGGTGATAACTCCAGCAGCATGCGATCCTTAAAAGTTCCTGGCTCGTCCTCATTGCCGTTACCAATAAGATATTTATCCCCCTCCGCCTCATTGGCAACCGCTTGCCATTTTATATGGGTAGGAAACCCGCTGCCGCCTAGGCCGCGCAACTGGGCCTCACGCACCCTATCAATAATCGACTCCGGAGCTGCCAGCGCCGACCGTAACCCCTGCCCTCCCCAAGTGGCGAGCCAAGCCGTCAGATCGGCACCGACAACGCTGTTGGGATGGAGAAGAACCTGATTAAGTACTGACGAGTTTTCGTATTCTGGCACCGAGCTCTCCAAGAATAATGCGATAGTTAAGATCACGATAATCGGGGTCGTTATCAAAGTTGGCGTAATCAGGGAAGAGTTGTGGCCCCTTGTAGGTCATATCCTCCCCCAGCCGCATTAACTCACGACGCATATTGCTTAAATGCTCCAGCGATACGCGGTGATAGCCGCTGCGGCGCAAGTTTGCGGCGGCGTGCAGCGCAGCACGGCGGCCAAAAACCACCAGTTCCAGCAGCGCATTGCCCATCAAACGGTTACGCCCGTGTATGCCGCCACTCACCTCGCCGACACAGTAGAGTCCGGGAACGGTAGACTGGCCATTAACATCAATCACCACCCCGCCGTTCTGGTAGTGTAGTGTCGGATAGATAAGCATCGGGATCTGCCGCGGATCGACACTGCCCTGTTTGCCACGCTGTACCAATTTAGGAAAACGCCGCTCAAAAATGCCCGGTTGTTGCCGCTCCAGCGTTGGCGTATCGAGCCAGACGCCAACCCCCTTTTCGGTTAGCACGCCGCGCCCCTCGGCACACTCACGAATAATCGCCGCAGCAACGTGATCGCGGGGATTCAGCTCCTCGACAAAGCGCTCACCAAGAGCATTTAAAATCTGCACCCCCGCCGAGCGTACCCCCTCGGTTATCAAACTCCCCATCATGTGACAGGGGTAAGCCATGCCGGTGGGGTGGTATTGAAAGGAGTCGAGATCGCGCAGCTTGGCACCAAGACGATAGGCGAGCACCAGACCATCCCCGGTGGCGCCAAAGTGATTTGAGGTCGGAAACTGATTAAGGTGGAGACGGCCAATACCACCGCTGGCAAGAATCACCTGACGCGCCCGCACCACGGTATAGGCATCCATACTCAAATTGGAGAGCACCGCACCGGCACAGTGTCCACTTTCGTCACTTAACAGATCAACCACCGGACTAAACTCGCGCACCACCACTTTGCAGTTACGCACCGATTCACGCAGCACGCGCATCATCTCAAGGCCGGTATAGTCGCGATAGTAGACCACCCGTGGCGCTGAGGCACCACCGGGTTTTCGCGTTAGGAGATCACCATATTTATTCACCTCAAACTGCATTCCCTGCTGAATCAGCCAGCGCACCACCTCTGGACCGCTCATCGCCAACAGTTCGACCAACGCTTTATCCGAGAGATGATGTCCCGCTCGCAGCGTGTCATCATAGTGCATTTGCGGCGTATCACTCGGTTCAATGGAGGCCTGAATACCCCCCTCGGCCATCACCGTATTGCTGTCACCAAGTTTAAGCTTGGTGGCAAGCATCACCTCGACGCCCTGCTCTGCTGCAGTAATTGCCGCAGTGCACCCCGCACCGCCACCACCAATCACCAGCACATCCGTCTCCAACACCTCCACCCCGGCAAGGGCAAGATCATCAATTCGGCTATCAGACTGTAAAATTCGCGCTAAATCGCGATGACAACGATCACCCTTGTTCGCCCCCACTTTTAACTCGACCGTACTGTTTTTCAGATAGTCGGGGTGAAACTGCTCCAGCAGATCCGCAACGGCCAAGGATGAGTCACGCAGCGGACGCGGTGCGGCGATCTGGTAACGGCTTAACGCCTCGGTATAGGGTATGCCTGCCATAAAGGGTTCCTAGCGGGTGATCCTGAACTCACCCCTGCGGATGGCTTCAAGACGATTAATCAAATTGGAGGGGCGAATATGAAAATAGGCGGTGACCCGCCGCGCAAAGAGCCCTACCTGATTCGGGGCAATCTGTTCGGGACAACCACTCTTGCAGAGGTTGCACATGACGCACTCGACAAACAGCTCACCCGCCTCGCGAAAGCGCCCCATGGCCGCCAGCCCGACCCCATTTTCAACATCAATATCCTTGGGGCAGACCACATCACAACCACCGCAGTGACGGCAGTGGCTCACTTCGGGAAAGATATCAAAAAATTGGCTCTGCACATCCCAGGAGTTTTTAAAATCGGCAAGCCGATAGGTGTGCTGCTTGGGGGTCTGAAAAGAGAGAAACTGCACCTGCATCCCCTCCTCAATCATCGTCTGACACGCTAACTCTGCCGTCACCTTGCCACTATCGACGCGCCGCACCATCACACGACAGGAGCCACACACCCCCTCAAGACAGCCCACCCCGCTAATACGCGGAAAACCCGCATGCCAATAAGCCTGAATGATATTCATCGAATCGGGGGCAGTCACCGCATGCCCGTTTATTTTGGCAGAAACCATTTTTTTTACCATTGAGCCCGCTATCCCCATATAACAGTTGTCATTACCTCTGCCGCATTATAGCTGATAACCCCTGTAAACATCTGGTAAGATGCAGCAAACAACAAACCCTACCTGAGGAGCACAAAAATGGAACCGGAAATCGATGAAGAAGAGCTTGAAGAGTTGCGACTAGGTTTTGAAACTGCTGATGTTAACGGCGATGGCGCTATCAACTTTCGTGAATTTTCCGACTTTGTTCGCGATCTGATGGACGAACCTGCCAAAGAGGAGCTTGAAATTGGCTTTGACGAAGCGGACGCCTATAAAAATGGCGTGATTAACTTTGAAGAGTTTATTCGCTGGTGGCGCAGTACGATTAGTGACTGATTAAATAAAAAAGGGGTGTTGGAAAAACACCCCTTTTTTAACCTGAACAGCAACGTGAGGCTACTCACATCGGGTAACCTTTCAGACACCCTGTTTTTTTACCCTCACCCCAACCCTCTCCCCCGAGGGGAGAGGGAGAAAAAGTAGTGGGGGTCTGAACGGTTACCACATCGGCTTAACGCTTAATGTAGTCCCTGAATATAGCTGGCAACTGCCTCAATCTCGGCATCACTCATCCGCTCAGTAACGACACGCATCATCCCCTGCGGATCATTACTGCGAACCCCGGAACGAAACTCGGTCAGCGCCTTTTTCACATAATCCGCATGCTGACCCGCCAGCGCTGGGAACTTCGCCCCCGGATTGCCGCTGCCATTTGGGCCATGACAAGCCATGCAGGCAGCCACGCCGGTTGCCGCATTACCCGCTTTATAGAGCTTGCTGCCGCTAGCAACCAAATCTGGATTGGCACTACCAATCGCAGGCTTTTGTGATGCGAAATGAGCCGCTATATCGGCAATATCTTCATCACTTAAAGGGGCGGCCATCGGATTCATTGTCGCCTCAACCCGTACCTGCGACTTAAACTCATGTAGCTGTTTGCTAATATATTCAGCGTGCTGACCCGCCAGTTTCGGGAAGGTCGGCACCATACTGTTACCATCCTGCATATGACACGCCATACAGACCATCGTCTTTTGTGCGCCCGCCGCCGCATCACCGGCAGCCTGAGCCACGCCTGTAGCCATCGTGGTAGCGGTAAGTAAAAACAGAGCCGATACTATTTGTGCTTTCATAAGGTCCTCAATACAGCGTTGTAAAGATGTTTTTCAGCGGTTGCCGCCTTGGTTGCCGCACCACTGCCATAAAAGAGCTGACATTCTACCACCTTGGCCAATATTAGCAAAAGCGAAAATGGTTGATTAGCCGTAATCACGCTAAAAAGTATGGCCATAACCGACATAAAGGGCGACATCCGGTGCCCCGTCAGCGACGCCGAAACTTAGCGCCGTACGCAGGCGACCGGAGTTACTCACCCCAAGATGGCTGTCGGCAAGCTTGAAATCAGCCGCCGTGGTAATCACCGCATACTCCTCTTCGGTCTTAAAGAGAAACTCGCCACTGAGATGAATTTTCTCCTTCAAGGTATAGATGAGTCCAGCACCACTATGCAGGGAGATTTGATGATTATCATCAATATCAACCAGATGCAGTCCCACACTGGCCAAGCCCACGAGCCCCGGATCAAGATCACCCCGAACTGCGGTAAAACCACCGACATTTATCTTGCCCTGGTCAAGATCCTCATCCCCAGTGGGCAGCGTTAACTCTACCCCAAAAGTCAGATGTGTAAAGCGGCGAGTTAGCGGCTGATGATAACGCCCCACCAGACGAATATCGGAGATCCCCCCCTCCTGAGTATCGTGATCTTTGGTCTGTTTTGCATATTTATACTCCCGCATACTCACCTCACCACCCAGCTCCAGATGTTCTGCGATGGGGCCTAACGCCCGCAACTCCAGACTGGAGACACTTTTAACCGCGCCATCATGGTCATAAAAACCGAACCCCGCCTCGGCAACTGTGCGCTGTACCATCGCCGCATCGTTAAAGTAGAGGCTGTGCAGACGCACGTCGTTTATCTCATCGCCAGCTAGCGCCGCAAAGGGTAACAGCAGCAGTACGACTACGCGACCAAGCGCTGCACCTGCCTGTTTTATTAAGATCATAAGACTCTCCTGAAAAACCTGATAACTACAAAACCATAAAACAGCGCCATTAAGCTGACTTTTTCGCCAGACTTTTTTGCACAACCTCTTGCACATCCCGTGATAATTTTGGCTGCTGGGCAATCCGCTGCAGCTGTTCACTCATTAACGCCTGTCGCAGATCATCATAACGGTGCCAGAAGGTGAGCGGGGTCATTAAGCGTGAGGCGATCTGCGGATTGCTGCGATCCAGCTCAATAATCGTATCGGTCATAAAGCGATATCCTGCGCCATCAGGGCGATGAAAGGCGTTAGGATTACGCATACCAAAACTGGCCACCAGCGAACGTACCCGGTTGGGATTACGCAGGGTAAACTCCTCACTACGGCTGAGTGCCAACACCTCTTCGACACAGCCGTTGTCAGGGGTGGTCGCCTGAATCGCAAACCACTTGTCGATCACCAACGGTTCGGTCAGCCAGCGCTGTTTAAAGCTCTCTAACAACTGTTGCCGCTCAGGATCACGCTGATGCACCAGCTGCGTTAAAGCGGCAAGGGCATCGGTCATGTTATTTGCCTGGTGATACTGCGCCTTGGCCAACACCATCGCCTCGGGTAGCGCTGCCGCAGAGAGCCACGCCAACATCCGATTTTTCAGACGCCGCCGTCCCATCTCCTCAGCACTATTAGAGTAGGGTCGCTGCAGGTTATAGCGCGAATAGAGTTCCACCAGCTGCCCCTGATAACGCCCGACCAGTTGCCGCTCCAGCCCCTTAATCGTCGCATAGAGTCGTTGTGGATCAACGGCGGGGATCTGCTCCAGCAGGTAGAGCATATCGGGAAGTGCCAACGCCTCCGATTTAAGTGCCGGCTCCAAGGCATCATCCGCCAGCAGCGCACCAAAGGCATCGCTAAAGCCGGCATCAAGGGTGGCTTCGCCATAATAGCTACGCAACACCATCGCCTCGCCAAGCTGCTGCCCCGCATCCCAGCGGTTAAAGGCGTCGCTGTCATGCGCCATGAGCTGCGCCAGCTCCGCCTCACTAATGTCGCTCTCCAGCTTTATCGGTGCCGAGAAGTTACGCAACAGTGAGGGAACCGTACCGGGCGGTACATTTTGCAGCACAATTTCACTAGTGGTCTGGGACAGCAACAGCGTCGCCCCGCGTTGCAAAGCGCTGCTTTGTGCAGCCAGCTCTAGCGGAACTTCACTGCCATCCGCCCCCACCAACCCAAGGTTAAAGGGGATCGGTAGTGTCTGCCAACTGCCGCTAAAATTGACCGGTGGCAGCTGCTCCACCAGTAGTCGCAACTCACAGGTAGCGGCATCGTAACGGCGGGTGACCCGCAGTCGCGGCGTGCCTGCCTGACTGTACCAGCTGCTAAAGTGACCTAAATCGAGATTATTGGCATCCGCCATCGCCTGTAACAGCTGATCGCAGGTAACCGCCTGACCATCATGACGGGAAAAGTAGAGATCGCTACCACGACGAAAACCTTGCCGACCCAATAGAGTATGGATCATCCGCACCAGCTCGGCGCCCTTCTCATAAACCGTCAGGGTATAGAAGTTGTTAATCTCCAGATAGGAGGGGGGGCGCACCGGATGCGCCATCGGCCCGGCATCCTCGGCAAACTGATAGGTGCGCAGCAGTCGCACGTCGTCAATACGCTTCACCGCCGCAGAGTTCATCTCGGCGCTAAACTGCTGATCGCGAAAGACGGTAAACCCCTCCTTAAGACTCAGCTGAAACCAGTCACGACAGGTGACGCGATTACCTGACCAGTTATGAAAATACTCATGGGCAATCACCCCCTGAATACCCAGATAGTCGTTATCGGTCGCGGTTTCCGGGCAGGCCATCACATAACCGGCATTAAAAATATTAAGCCCCTTATTCTCCATCGCCCCCATATTGAAGTCACTTACGGCAACAATCATATAGTTATCAAGATCATACTCACAACCATACTGCTCTTCGTCCCAGCGCATCGCCTGTTTTAACGACGCCATCGCATGGTCACACTTATGTTCGTTACCGGGTTCAACGTAGATCTGCAGTGCCACCTGCCGCCCGCTTCTGGTGACAAAATGGTCGCTCACCAATCTAAGATTCCCCGCCACCAGCGCAAAAAGATAACAGGGTTTGGGAAAGGGATCGTGCCAGGTGGCAAAGTGCCGCCCATCCTCGAGATCGCCGCTGGCAACACAGTTCCCGTTGGAGAGCAGCGTGGGATAGCTCTGCCGTGGCGCAACCAGGGTGGTAGTAAAGAGTGCCATCACATCGGGACGGTCAATATAGTAGGTTATACGGCGAAAACCCTCCGCCTCACACTGCGTGGTAAAGTTGCCGCCGGAAATATAGAGCCCCTCCAGCGCACTGTTCTGCTGGGGATCAAGCGCCACCTGACAACTTAAAGTAAATTGCGGGGGAACCTTAAACAGGGTTAAACCGGTCGCATCCACCGCGTAGGCATCCGCTGCAAGCGGTTCGCCATTAAGGGATATTGCCAATAACTCCAACGCCTCGCCATCGAGTCGCAGCGGCGGCAGTGGCGCCTGCGGATCGGTTGCCGCCATCACCAGCTCACTACTGACCACAGTACGTGATGGCGTAAGCTCAAAGCGTAGATCGATAGAGATAATCTGATAATCGGGTGGGCGATAGTCACCGAGACAGATCGGTTGTGGTGTATTTGCTGATGTTTGTATCGTATTCATAACAGTATCATACCATCCACCCGCACCCTGAAAACAGGGCCAGAGAGATGATTGCATTAAAGTGTGGGAGTCGGCCGGTAAGCCGGGTTCTGTCGTGGACAGTCATTCATCTGGATCAAATGTCACCATTGACCTCAAGCAACCTACCCGGGAGCAGTGCGGGCCGCACCATTGCTCCCCTATTTGGTCTTGCTCCGGATGGGGTTTACCTTGCCACAACCTGTTACCAGGTGCGCGGTGCGCTCTTACCGCACCCTTTCACCCTTACCTGATCCCTCTAAATAGTCAAAGGGCCATCGGCGGTCTGCTCTCTGCTGCACTGGCCGTCGGCTCACGCCGCCCAGGGATTACCTGGCATCCTGCCCTGTGGAGCCCGGACTTTCCTCCCTAACCCGAAGGTTAGCGCGACTGTCTGGCCAACTCCCAGCGCTACAATAACCAGTTATCCAGATAATTGCGAGCAGAGAATATTCTCGGCATCAGGAGACGCCCCCCGTCACCTTGCGCTCGGCCCTGATAATGTTGGGCAGTTGCTTGAGCCGGTTGAGCAGCAGACTTAAATGGGCGAAGTCGGTGACCTCCAGCGATACCGCGATAATCGCGATATTATTTTGCGTATCACTAAGGGTTTGCGAGGCGGTGACATTGACATCCGCCTCGGCGAGAATCGTATAGACATCACGCAGCAGTGATTTCCGATCGTAGGCCTCAATTTCAATATCCACGGCATAGGTATCGTGAACATCACTGCTCCAGCTCACGGCAATCAGGCGATGGCGCTTCTCCTCATTCAGGTTAAGAATGTTTTTACAATCCTGACAATGAATAGTCACCCCCCGCCCGACCGTAATATAACCGACAATTTCGTCACCAGGCTTTGGCGTACAACAGGCAGAGAGCTGCGTTAAGAGATTGCCCACCCCCTGAATAAAGACCGCCTCACTACCACCACCCTCCCGTGTCAACGGCTGTGCGATACGCTTTTGCGGTACCGTCAAAGGTTTGGTAAGGCGATGTACTGCGGCGGCTATCTGTCCGCTGTTAAGATCACCACGACCTATCGCCAGGAGCAGCTCCTCCACCTTGCTAATGCCTAACTCCAGCGCCAGCTGATCGTAGGGAAGGTTACGCACGCCAATACGCTGCAACTCATGCTCTAGGGTGACGCGGCCATCGGTAATATTCTGCTGCGTATCCTGCTGACGAAACCAGGTACGTACTTTGGCACGGGCGCGCTGCGTCGCCAGATAACCGAGTTGGGGATTGAGCCAGTCGCGACTCGGACGCCCCTGCGAAGCGGTCATAATCTCCACCGACTCACCACTTTGCAGGGTGTAGATAAGGGGCACAATCCGTCCGTTTACCTTAGCGCCACGACAACGGTTACCTACCTCAGTGTGAATATAGTAGGCAAAATCGAGCGGCGTCGCCCCCTGCGGCAGATCAATCACCTCACCGCTGGGGGTCATCACGTAAACCCTGTCCTGAAAAATAGCAGAGCGGAAATTAT
>JADGBN010000071.1 GCA_015231435.1 Gammaproteobacteria bacterium | reverse complement strand
AGGAGATTCTTAAGCACTTTGTGAGAGGGTTTCGCTGGATTGCATGGTGATCGCTTTTACCGGACAGCGGTAAAAACAGTCGCCACAGCCATTGCAGAGGGTGGTATTAATAAGCGGTTCGGCGCGTCCCCCCGTCGCTAAACGAAAGCGTAGGGCACGCGGTTCGCAGCCATCACCACAGCTGCGGCAGGTAATGCCTTGTAGTGAAAGACAGCTTTTGTTGATGGTTGCCTGATAGTGCCACGGGGTGTCGCTGCCATGGTGCAGCGCCTGTGGTTTGCAGACAGCAACACATTTGGCGCAGAAGCTGCAGCTACCAAGGCTAAAATCAACGCTGGGAAAACCGCCGTCACCACGAACTAGAATATGGTTTTCACAAACTTTTACGCACTCGTCACAACGCTCGCAGCGAGCAATAAATTCAGTTTCGCTAAGTGACCAAGGGGGGCGCAGGGGAGCGCGCTCAGCCGCAGCAAAATGGCCGCGAAAGAGATTGCGGCGACTAATTGGCGATGCGGTGGGCGTGGTTTGCATATTCATTGAATCTAATCCTAAGGTAAACGGTTATGCTGGGCAATTGACGTATATCAAAAACCCTTGTTTTTTGTGTGATTATTTTTGTTGCAAAGAGCGCCGCCAGAGGACGTTGGCCGCAGCAAGCAGAAGCACCAGCGCTGCTGCGGTTGCCAGCCAATCCGGTACGATATCGCCAGCATCTGCCATTTGCGCCGTAATATTCCAGCCTGCGGTCACAATTAGCCAATCGGTCAGTAGCCCCAAAGCGATGGAGGAGAGGGTAATGCCCGCAAGGTAGGCGGCAAGGATCTGACCCCCCATCTCTTTTTGAATCACGCCCATGGTCGCAATATTGGTGGCAGGTCCTGCAAGCAGAAAGACCAGCACGGT
The DNA here is from genome assembly GCA_015231435.1 of Gammaproteobacteria bacterium. GTDB lineage: Bacteria > Pseudomonadota > Gammaproteobacteria > Thiohalomonadales > Thiohalomonadaceae > JADFYS01. The sequence continues at coordinate 10,657 of JADGBN010000071.1, read as the reverse complement.
GCCTGGGGAGATCCCCGCCAGTAGCAGTGCCGCAGCAACGGGCGTTGAGGCGGTGGCGCAGATATACATCGGAATGCCGATGATTACCATGAGCAGCATGGCTCCCACGCCACTGCCCCAGGCGGCCATCGCTAGCGGCGGAAAGAGGGTGTCAATGAGTGCTGCCAGCACCACTCCGATGGTAAGCCAGAGGAGTAGATCATCGACCATCTCTACCAAGGCATAGTGCAACCCCTTATGGAGCTTGCCGATTAGCGGTGAGCGTGGGCGTTTGCCAAGGTCATCGCGGGAACAACGGTCATCGCTACAGCAGCTGGTGGGCAGATCGACGGGAATGGGGATGGGACCGGGGGTGGGATCAGGCGCGTCACAACCACACCCTGATGCGAGGCAACTGCGGCGCTCGGGTGGCGCACTTTTCCCAGTAACCAAGGCGGTTGTTAGGCCGGTGGCCACGGCGCTGAGAATAGCGGCGACGGGGCGGATCACCGCCATCACCGGCCCGAGCATGACATAGGAGAGGGCGATGGAGTCGACGCCGGTCTCTGGGGTTGCGATGAGAAAAGAGACCGTGGCACTGTGGCTGGCGCCACCACGATAGAGTGCTGTGGCTGTGGGTAAGCTGTGGGTAATACGCCGCAGGAGCAGAGTGGCAGGGGCGCGCCGAGAAGCGCAGCCTGAATCACGGGGAATATCCAGCCAGCGATTTAGCAGGGGTTCAGCAATACTGACTTTAATAATGCCTGCAAAAATAAACCCCAAAAGAAGCCATGGCGCGGCTTCGAGAAAGATCTCGTAGAGATTTTTTAAAAAGTTCAAGCTATCACTCCTGGCGGTGGGCTGTTAAGCTGATCGGTATGGTGCGATTCTAACGCGCTACCTTAATGGAAACAATTATCAGAAAATTTCGGTAACGCTCTCTTTTTCTGATGCGACAGAACCAGACTTATCAAGGAGTTTTTGTATGTGTAAAAAAATTGGTATTTTGACCGCAGGGGGTGATAGTCCGGGGCTTAATGCCGCGATTCGTGGTGTCGGTAAGGCGGCAAGTGGTTATTACGCGATGGAGGTGGTGGGTTTTCGTGACGGCTTTACCGGTCTTGTCGAGAATCGTACGCAAATCCTGGATGAGTCAGCGCTGTCAGGCATACTCACCCTAGGCGGCACGATTCTTGGCACCAGTCGTGATAAACCACATAAAATGGTCTATCAGGGTAAAAAGCAGGATATGACCGATCAGATTGTCGAGAACTATCATGCGCATCAGCTTGATGCCTTGGTCTGTCTTGGTGGCGGCGGCACGCAAAAAAATGCCCTGCAGTTGATGCAAAAGGGGCTCAACATTATTACCTTACCCAAGACGATAGATAATGATGTCGCCTATACGGATGCCACCTTTGGTTTTGATACCGCTTTGGGTATCGCTACCGATGCTATTGATCGACTCCATAGTACGGCACACAGTCACCATCGGATAATTGTCGTGGAAATTATGGGAAATTGTGCTGGATGGCTCGCCCTTGGTGCCGGTATCGCTGGCGGTGCAGATGTGATTTTATTGCCGGAGATCCCTTATGAAATTGAGACTGTTGCCAATGCTATTCTTCAGCGCGTCGCGGGGGGAAAAAGTTTTAGTATTGTTGCGGTAGCCGAGGGGGCGATGCCTGTTTCCAGTGCGCAGGCGCTGGAAAAAACAGCTTCGCAGTTGGCACAGGCAGAAATGAGTAAAGACAAGAAGCGTGCTAAACAGGCACGTTCAATCTTAAATGCCATCAATCAGGAACATGTGAATCATACGGTTAAGTTAGCCTCACAACTTGAGCATCTGACCGGACTGGAGTCGCGGGTCACCATATTGGGTTATTTACAACGCGGTGGTACGCCTTCCGCTGCCGACCGTCTGTTGGCGACACGGCTTGGGACCGCTTGTGTTGATCTGATTGAGCAGCGTACTTTTGGTGTGATGGTTGCCGCGCAGGGGGATCGGGCGGTGCCGGTTCCGTTATCCCAGGTAGCCGGGCAGAAGCGGTTGGTGCCAAACGATCATCCGTGGGTGGTTAGTGCGCAAAGGGTAGGCACCTGCTTTGGTGCGCCCTGTCATTAGCGTGTCTGAGATAATTAACCAGACGCAGCGATGTCGCTAGGGAGAGGGTTGCCAATGGGTGGTGTGTCGGTTTATCGACGGTTGTTGGGTTATGTAATACCGCATTGGCGGGTATTTATTTTCGCAATGCTGGCGATGCTGGTGGTCGCGGGTAGTGAAACGCTGTTTGCAATGTTAATGAAGCCACTGCTTGACGGTACTTTTGTCGAGCGTGATGAGACGGTTATTTACTACACACCGCTGGCGCTGATTCTGTTGTTTCTCTTTCGCGGTATCGCCTCCTATATTTCGGAATACAGCATGTCGCAGGTGGCGCGTCTGGTGATTAAAAAGTTGCGTAGCGAGATGTTTGCGCAGCTTTTGCATCTGCCGGTCAATTTTTTTGACAACACACCGTCAGGGACGATTATCGCCAAACTGATCTATGATGTTGAACAGGTGGCGCTGGCGGCGACGGATGTCATTACCATTCTGATTCGTGACACCCTGACAGTTGTCGGTCTGCTGGCGTGGATGTTCTACCTGAACTGGCAGTTGGCGCTGATTCTGTTAATCGGTACGCCGCTCATTGCCCAGTTTATTCGGGTAATTAATCACCGTTTTCGCCGTTACAGCAGCCATATTCAGACCTCGATGGGCGAGGTCTCACATATTGCTGAAGAGGCGATTGTCGGGCAGCGGATAGTTAAAACCTATGCCGGGCAGGATTATGAGCGGCAGCGCTTTGAGCATGCCAATGAAGAGAACCGTCGTCTTAATATGAAGCTGATGTCTACCTCTGCGGCCAGTGTGCCACTGGTGCAGTTTGTTTCGGCACTGGCGGCGGCGGGGGTGATCTATGTTGCCCTGCGGCAGGAGGATTTAAGCGTCGGCGGTTTTGTCTCGTTTATTACCGCAATGATGATGCTTATGCAGCCGATGAAACGGCTGACCAAAATCAGTGCGAGTCTGCAGCGCGGCATTGCGGCGGCGATCTCCATTTTTACCTTTATTGACCTGCCTGCCGAGGAGGATGAGGGGCGTCTGGTGTTAAGCGGCTGTTATCAAGAGGTGGCTTTTGCCATCGAGAGTTTTCATTATAGTAACAGTGAAAAAGCGGTCTTGCAGCAGATCCACTTTACGGTAAAGGCGGGAACGACGGTGGCGCTGGTGGGACGTTCAGGCAGTGGTAAAAGTACGCTGGTTAACCTGCTGCCACGTTTTTATCCACTAACGGCAGGGGTGATTACGGTGGACGGTATCGATATTCGTGAATACCAACTCGCTGCCCTGCGGGATCAGCTGGCGCTGGTGAGTCAGCATGTCACCCTGTTTAATGACACCATTGCCAATAACATCGCTTATGGACGTCTTGGGGGAACCCCCGAGGCTGATATTATCGCTGCTGCTGAGGCGGCACACGCCTGGGAGTTTATTCGCGAGTTGCCTTTAGGGTTGCAGACGCCAATCGGGGAGAACGGGGTGTTGCTTTCGGGCGGACAGCGACAGCGCCTGTCGATAGCACGCGCCCTGCTGAAACGGGCACCAATCCTTATTCTCGACGAGGCTACCTCGGCGCTGGACAGCCACTCTGAGCGCCATATTCAGGAGGCGTTAGAGTTGCTAATGGCAAACTCAACGACGCTGGTGATTGCCCACCGCCTCTCGACCATCGAGCGCGCCGATCAGATTATTGTGATGGATCAGGGGCGTATCGTAGAGCGCGGTACCCATACTGAACTATTGGCTCTCGGGGGTGCTTACAGCGCCCTTTATCAGTTGCAGTTCGCCGATTAGGTATTCCCGTCATCCTTGAGAATGCGGGGTCGTTGACTACAGTCGCTCACCCGCCTTATATAATTATCTAGCGGCGCACCGTTTCACTACGCAGGGGAATGGTGCCGTTACGCTCAATGTGGGTGACAACCCCGCCGCGCTTGTCGCTAAAGGTAATTGCAACCCCATAGTGTTGCCGTGTCTCTCCAGACTCGCCGCCATGTTCAAGGCGAAAGAGATAGTCCCAGCGGTTGGGGTGGAAGGGATCTTGTAGCAGCGGTGTGCCTAACAGCTGTTTCACCGCCTCACGACTCATCCCCGCCTGCAGCTGCGCCATCTGCTCCTGAGTGACCACGTTACCCTGCTGGATCTCAATTTTATGAGCGCAGCCACTGCCAAGGGTGGCTGCCAATAGCAAAACGGCGCTGACGGCAAGCGGGGATCTCTTGTTCACGGGTTAATCCTTATCACTATCCGGCGCTGCTTCACTCTCCTTGGCGACGCGATCAAGCTGTTCGGTATCGCTCATATCAAGATGAAGTTTTTTGCTAATGCGCTTTTTAATAATGCGCTTCTTTTTACTGACACTGCGTTTTTTAACCGCAGGCGCAGTAGGGGAGTCAGCGGTGACTGCCTCCTCGGTTACCGGGGTGGGGGGCGCATCACCTTCGATGCTTGCGTTCGCCGTTGGGTTAGTTGTTGCCGCAATCTCAATTTTTTCAGGAGACTCAACTATCTCTGTAAGCTCAGTGATTTCAGGAAGGTCAGGTTTCTCAGGCGGCGCAACTGTGGCCATCTCAGTGGGTGGCGCTGCCGTAGCGGGTTCAGCGCTCTGTGGCAGTTCAGTGACGACAGCGGGCGCTGCTTCACTCTCGGTAGCTGCTGCGACGAGCGGCACAGCGGCAGCGCTGGTTTCATGCGCTGTCGTGACGCTCGAACTGTCGTCGGCTTGCCTGTCGGCAGACGCCTCGCCCTCTTGAGCAGGGACGGGCAGGGGGCTGACTTGTGTGGCTACCGACGGTGTGGCGGCGGTTATCTCTGCGGGTACCCCGTTGTCGGTTGCCGTATCCTCTGCCGCATTGTCACTGCTCGCGACGGGCGTGCTGAGATCGGGCATGGGATCAATTTCGTAACGCGCCAGCTGCTCGGCAGATTCAATAATATCGACGACTTCAAGAATATCAAAACGTGCATAGCGCTGCCGGTTATCGTTATTGGAGCGGCGACGACCCCGACCCCGATTGCGACGGCTGCGACCGCTGCGCTCACGATCACCGTTACGACCGCCCTCTTGATCATCGCTAACCGTCACCTCACCCTCGCTGGTGTCGCTCTCGGTTATCTCCGGATCTCGCTCATCGGCTGCCGGTGGCGCATTAACTGCCGCCTTCTCCTGGCGGTTATCGCGGCTACGGTTGGGCGGTGTGCTGTCACTCTTCTCTTCGCGTTTTTCGTTACGTTTTGCGTTTTGACGGCTGCTGTTACGGTCGTTGCTGCGCTCATTACGGTTGCGCTGCGCTGCTTTTGACTCGTTGCTATCGCTATCACTTTCGCCCTCACTCTCGTTGTCGCTGTCGTTGCTCTCATCGCGACTATCGTTACGCTCTTCGCTGTTACCACGACGACTGCGACCACCACGGCGACGGTTATTACGGTTGCGGCGGCTACTCTCCGACTCCTCGTTAGCGATGGCCGGGATTTCGGTTGTCGTAGCGGCAGTCGTAATCTCCGAGGTACTCTGCTGCTTGTCGTGGTCACTGCCACCGTTAAAGAGGGAGAAAAGGCGACTGAGAAAGCCACCTTTTTCGTCGCTGCCGGTGCGTCGTGGCGCTGCCGCCACGGCATCAACTTGCCCTTTGCCCTGATGGGGTGGAATGCTCTCTGGGGTAATGTCACGAACGGCGGCAATTTCGCGGACAACGGGGACGGTTGGCTCATCAAAAGGTTCACTGTTGTCGATCTTTTCGATAAGTTCAAAGCTCGGACGGAAGCGATCCTCTTCATTCATCTCATCAATACGAATCCGCTGGATATCGTAATCGGGCGTTAGTAGTGAAGCATTTGGCAGCAGCAGAATGCGTACCTCCTGACGTTTCTCAATTTCGCTAATGGCGAGACGTTTTTCATTTAGTAGGAAGGTGGCGACCTCAATCGGCATCTGCGCTTTAATCATGCCGGTCTTCTCTTTCATCGCCTCCTCTTCGAGAATGCGCAGAATTGACAGCGCCAGTGACTCGATGCCGCGAATGGTGCCCTGACCTTTACAGCGCGGGCAGACGTGCTGCGTCGATTCACCGAGAGAGGCACTAAGGCGTTGGCGCGACATCTCAAGAAGACCAAAACGGGAGATCCGTCCAACCTGAACCCGGGCACGGTCAACCTTCAGGGCATCGCGCAGGCGGTTCTCGACCGCACGTTGATTGCGGGTGGGGGTCATGTCGATAAAGTCGATAACCACCAGGCCGCCAAGATCTCGCAGTCGTAGCTGGCGGGCGATCTCGTCCGCTGCCTCAAGGTTGGTGTTTAGCGCTGTCTCCTCAATATCGCCCCCTTTGGTGGCGCGAGAGGAGTTAATATCGATGGCGATCATCGCTTCCGAGTGGTCAATGACGATTGAACCGCCAGAGGAGAGGCGTACCTCACGCTGATAAGCCGTCTCGATTTGCGATTCGACCTGATAGCGGGTGAAGAGGGGGACACTATCCTGATAGAGTTTGACCTTTTGCAGGTTATGCGGCATCACCTGCTTCATAAACTCCTGCGCCTGCCTGAAGGCGTTCTGCTCATCAAACAGGAGTTCGCCAATATCACCGCGCAAATAGTCGCGAATGGTACGGATAATGACGTTACCTTCCTGATAGATAAGCGCTGGGGCTCGACGTGCCTTGGCTGCCTGATCAATGGCGTTCCACAACTGGATAAGGTAGTTGAGATCCCATTGCAGCTCTTCGTAGTTTTTGCCAACACCGGCGGTGCGCACGATAACCCCCATATCATCGGGAATATCGAGCTGATTCATCACGCTGCGCATCTCGCTGCGATCTTCGCCATCAATACGGCGGGAGACACCCCCGGCGCGGGGATTGTTGGGCATTAGTACCAGGTAACGACCCGCGAGGCTGATAAAGGTGGTCAGGGCTGCCCCTTTATTACCGCGCTCCTCTTTTTCTACCTGAACCAGAAGCTCCATCCCCTCTTTAAGAACTTTCTTAATCTCGGGGCGACCATTGCTCTCTGACTCTTTGTCAAAATAGCTGCGGGAGATCTCTTTTAAGGGGAGGAAGCCGTGGCGTTCAGCGCCGTAGGTGACAAAAGCGGCTTCAAGGCTAGGCTCTACGCGGGTGATTTTACCCAGATAGATATTCGATTTTTTTTGTAGGCGGGTGGCGTTTTCAATATCCAGATCATAGAGCCGCTGGCCATCGACCATGGCGACACGCAACTCTTCCGGCTGAGTTGCGTTAAATAACATACGTTTCATTTCTGATTCCTTGTGCGCGCTCTCCAGCATTAAACTGTGAATGTCGCAGGATGACCGGGCGGTCGCCAGACGCCATTAGGCAGCTGACATATAACCACTTGCATCTTACTCCACCCAAAAAGTAGGAAGAGCACAATATAAATTACGGTTCCACCGCTCATTTTTCGTGCGGGGATGTGTTTGTCTACCCTGCAGTTCGCCGTCGTAACGGGATAGTATCTTTACTTGTTCGCTGGTTAGCGACGCGAGAGATGCAGGAAATCGGGTCACGCTATTGGCTCAACCTGTCTTGAACCAACATAAATCATTAGCCAGTGAGTGCTGGTGATAAAATTCTAAAAATAAACAACATTTTTCGAACCAGTACCACTGGATTGGGTGATTACGCGCCCCTTTGTGAGAGCCGCCAGAGTCATATTGGGCGGAGGGCGAGTCATACCAACTCAGGTCTCCTGAATATAGCAATCTTTGCTTATAAAGACAATTTTATTTTATGGCGTTTAATTTTATGAAGCAGGAGGCGAACCGCTGTCTCGGAAATCACGGTGATTCGCACACTCTCTATTAATCAGCTTGAGTTAACCGTAGCTGCCTTCTACTATGGGTTAAGTAATCGACCAGAGAGCAGGTCAGGAAAGAGAACCAGCAACCAAGGAGAAGTGATGAACACCATACGTTGGACGACATTCATACTGCTAATGAACCCCGTTTTGGGCATAGCCGGAGATGCCACGTCGCCTTTAATCGGTCAGTGGCACTGCTTAATGAGCTACGCTGGGGTTACGGTCGGGGAGACAGCGGTGGTTTTTTCCACCAATGGCAAAGCCGATATTGGCGGCGAGCCCTTTACCTACAGCATAAGTGACAGCGCTAACATCACCCTCGCGGATGGATCTGACAGTTACGAATATCACTACCAGTTTAACGCAGCGCAGTTGCAGTTGGACTACAGTGATGGTTCGCGCTTCGATTGTCAGCGGACAGAGGTTGCGCCAGCGGCCCCCGCGACAGCTACTAAAGATCGGTCAGCCACTGCATCTCGGGAACAGGGGCAGGTGTGGCAACTGCATGGTGACTACTGTAGCTGGAGCGGTTCATCCTCTGGTGGTAGCAGTTATAGCCGAACCCAACGGATTCACTTTGATGGCAATGGTCGCTGGACAATGGGATCTGAGTCGAGCTTTAGCGGCGATGCCGGATTAGCCTACGGCGGGCAGGCAAATCAGGCTTCTGGCAGTTATCAGGTGGTGGGCAAGCAGATCCGCTACGTCACCCATTCGGGGGAGGCGGGCATCGCAGAGGTCAATATGCAGCAGAGTGATGGGCGCATTACTGAGCTAATGATCGATGGCACTCTCTTCGCGCCGCAACTCTGTCAGTAAAGCTTAACCACGCCAAAGTTTCTCCTCAGTATAACTTTAAGTTGACAGTGAGAGGTTAGGAGAAAGTTTACCGCAAGTTTTGGAGTTGAACAGAACCGCCGCTAAATACGCCGTAACGGATGGTCTTGCGATGACAGGATTGCTCTGTGGATGACCGGCATAAATTTTATTGCTCATTTACAGTTAATGATGCACTATTTACTTGTCATTCGTTGTTAATGCAGTTTTTAGCACTTTTTGGGGCAATCATCATGAGTTATCACCGTTGGCAGTTATCCGTACACTCTACCTTCTGGTTGCTGGTCACGCTGTGGCTGACCGGCTGCTCCGATGCAGCGGATGACAAGGTAGCTGCTCCGGCTGATACTGCCTATTTTGCAGTCACCGTTGTCGATGGTTACGGCATTGGCTGTGCTGTCAGTAGTGGCAGCGGTACGGCAGAGATCACTGCGGTTGAGGAGGGGCGTGGTGTTTATCGCTTTGCCGCAGGTCAACCCCCGGGCATGATTAGCGCCGTCGGTTGTACGGACGTATCAACCAATAAGCAGCTGCGCGATCTCAAAGTTCAGCCGCAATCAGGGATAACTGCTGCGGTTGCCTCACCATTAACGACACTGCTGGCGACATTAATAGAGGCGGGCGAGACGCCGGAGGCGGCGGCAGTGGCGTTAAACGCCCTGCTTGGTTTGCCATCAGGCACAGATCTCACCCGTTTTGATCATCTTAAACGGTTACAGGAGGGTAACCCGACGGCGATAGCGGTTGCGACGCTAACTGCAAGAACGGTGACCACCCTAGAGATACTTGCCAACGCCTCTGGTAAGTCTGATGCAGAGATTATTGCTGCTCTGCTGAATATGGCGACAGCAACCGATGCGACCGGCGGTGGCAGCTTCGTTAATTTTCTCGAAAATCCGAGCGATATGGCGGCTCTGGCAACGGCGCTTGCAATTTCGGAAAGTGTCGCTAACCCTATTGCCGCCGCTATTGTTGCGGTTAATAACCATATTAGTGCAATAACGCTTGCGCAGCCATCGCTTAATCTGTTGACCGAACTTGCCGCAGTGACCATTTTTGCTACGGAATTAACTGATGACATTGCCACAACCCTTGCAGGTGATAGTTCTGCGCTGACAACGGCCGTTGCCAATATTGCTACCCTTACCCAGGCCGCGACAGCAAAGGTCAATCAGGGTGGATTTAGCTTAACCGGCAGTAGTTCGAGCAGTAGTGGCACGGCTAATAACAGCGCGGCGGGCAGTGGTACGCAGCCATCAACCGCCAATTCGGGTGAGGTAAAGTTGCAGATAACCAGTGCTGCTAGCATAACCATGAAGGATGGGAGAACGCAGACTGGCTATACCATTACCGCAGTATTGGCGGGTCTCAGCACCGCTACATCAGTGAGTAGCAGTAGTGCGACCGCGACTAATACAGTGTCGGATACCCGGCAACTGCCGACAACGACACGCTACGGTTGTTACAGCTATGCCATTAACGGCGGTGTGGATAAAGCACTTTTTGGTTTTCGCGATTTAGCAACAGAAAATGGGGCTGCAATCGACTTTATTGTCGCCCCCGACTATGAAAAACCTCAGGATAGCGACCAGAATAACAGCTATCTTCTGGAATTTACGGTGACCAATGAGTGTTACAGCCACCAGCCCGCTGCAACGCAGGCGTTAACCATCACCGTGAGCGATAGTGCTATAACCAGTGTGGTAAACGGTGATTTGACAGCGATAAGTGGTCAGTTGATAACCCTCGATAGCAGTGATAGCCGCTTTAGTACGGCGGCAACGAGCCGCTGGGCCTCGATAGGTGATAGCGTGCCACTCTCAACGGTGAGTGCAACCGCTGCTACCTTTGTCGCTCCTGAGGTTAATACGCCGACTGTTTTCACCTTTCGTTTTAGCGTGAGTGAAAATGGTGAGG
>JADGBN010000070.1 GCA_015231435.1 Gammaproteobacteria bacterium | reverse complement strand
GACCAGCACCTCATATTCTTTTCGGCCTTCGGCTACCGGCTTCACCACAAAGCTTTCGATGATCCCTAAGTCTTTGAGCCATTGCGCGATGAACTCATCAAAGCGGGACAGATGCTTTCTAGGGCCTCGATTGAGCATGCGTTCTTGCGCACTGGCCGCCAGAATGGCAGCAACGGCAAACTCACCTTTTTGACCAACGCTTTCTGGCGTTTCACCCGACCATGAATAGATACGCTTGGGGTGCTCGCGCAGAGGCCCAAGGTAGTAAATGCTGTTCAACGCTGCTTCTGTATTTAGCGCAAAATCCGACAGGAATTCCGCATTTTGGAAACGGGCGCGACTTTGGTCGGAAATACGGTAAAACTTGTCTGGCTCATCCAGTGGCCAGCTTCTACCCGTATTGCGCACAAACTTGTATTCGTTTGATGAAATTTCGAGCTTGCCTTTTTCGTCCCTGCTGTATTCAACAGCAAGCTGACCTACGCTTTTGTTCAAGAGTTCGTACGTTAGCTTATCCACTCTGGGCTGCTGTTTGACATCTGCCGTGAGCGTGACTGAAAGCTTTAGTTCATCACCCGCAAATTTCTTCTTGCTGAGCGGATCGCGCGCCTCCAGTTCTTTGCCTGGCGTTTTCCATCCCAGCTCAAATTCCAGGGAATTCTGCAAATCGTGGTTATGCAGGCATTCTGCAAACGTACCCAAGTCAATCAGAGCGTTGTCGTCTCCCAAATGTAGCGAACGTTTTCGGTCAGCCGATAACGTAGTTTGTTTGAGCGCCAGCAACAAATGCCCCAAGCTACTCTTGCCCGCGCTATTGGCGCCAAAGATCACCGTCAAAGGTGCCAGTTGGATGAGGGTGGTATCCTTCCATGCCTTGAAATTCTTGATGTGCAAAGAAGTCAACATCAGCTTAATTCTCCTATTTCTAATTATTCCCATGCCGCTAGAACTAGGTGTTCGGTATGGTATTCGCCGTATTCACGTTCTTCGTTTTTCTTGACGCGAATTCGGCAGGTGACTTCTCCTTGCCCTCGGCGAAGATGACGCCATTTTGGGCACCTTCGGCCAGCAGCGCCTTGTGCCAGGGAGTGATACCCCGGCACGAACTTTTGCATTCTTGACAGCGCCAACGGTTCACTGAACCATATACCCAAAATCATTGGAAATGATGGAAGGCGGCAAAGTCGCGAATCCCCATGAGCATAGATAACCTATGTGATTGGGGTGAGCGGCTGTAGCCAACGAACCAGCATTTTCAAGGATGACGGGTATAGGCGAGATTATTGTGACTTGTGATTGCTCTACGCTTTATGCGGATTCGCTTACTTCGGCGTAACGGTCACGGCCACCGTATCGGTTTTAATACCGCCGCGATCATCCTTAACGCTAAACTCGAAGATGAGTGTCTCCTCAGCTTTAACTATCGGTGCGGTAAACTTAACCTCCGCTTTCGTGGCGTCACTTAGCGTGACTGCAGTACCTGCAATCTGTTTCCAGGTGGTGGTGGCTATGGTGCCATCGGTATCCGCAGCCAGCCCCTTAAGCACCACTGCAGCCCCTGCCGTTACCTTCTGGTCAACGCCCGCATCGACCAGTGGCAGGGCATTGGCAACATCAGCTGCGGTGACAATCACCCGATCGGTGGCTACCCCACCGCGATCATCGGTGATGGTTAACTCAAAGATGAGAATAAGGGTTGTCCCCGCCGGGGCAACCGGTGCGGTGATCGCCGCGACAGCCTTAGTGGCATCAAGTATCTCTACCTTGTCGCTCGCCTTGGCATCGACACCAAGGATCTGTGTCCAGCTGTAGCTGACAATAGTGCCATCGGTATCACTGCTGGCAGAGCCGTCGAGAATGACCACATCACCACTTATCGCCGCCACATCTTCGCCGGCAACCGCCACAGGCAGACTATTCTCACCGGGATAGAGGGTTACGGTCACCGTATCGGTGGCAGTGACACCGAGATCGTCTACCGCATTCACTTCGAAAACGATTGGCGTTGCACCGGAGACCGGCGGCGAGACAAAACTTGCGGTGGCAGAGTCAACACCCTCGAGGGTGACCATGACATCGCCTGAAATTTGCCGCCAGAGGTAGCTTGTGACCATACCATCCTGATCTTCCGCCACCGCTGTTAGCGCAACCGGTTGCGCCGCCATCACTGAAATATCGTTACCCGCTGAGACACTCGGCGCATGGTTATAGGAGGGGGTTGCGTTTTGCGGATTGGCGCTGCGGTAGGTGATACAGGCAGGAGGTGTTTCGAGAACACCACTTTTTAGCAAGCCCATCCCCCCGGCACCCGGTGTGGCCAAAATCGCCGTGCCGCTTTTTACCGTTGGCTTAAGATAATCAATCAGCGGCACCTCCACCCCCTCAGGGGTAGTGGTAGTGACTCCATCAGTGCGCGGTGCGAGCTCCGCCGGATTAACAAAATCAACTAACTCAATGGTGCCAGCAAGATGAATTGTCGGGTCAACGCTCTGGGTCACCACGCAGGCATCGATATCTCCTGCTTCGGTTGCGGCGATAATCGCCGCAGTTTTCGCCTCACTGGCGGGCGCAGCATCACAGGGGATGGTGATATCTGGTGGATAAAGATTAGCCGCATCATAGGGCAGTATGTAGGTGACCCGACCATCACTCTCTATCGTATAATTAATCGCAGTAGCAGGGATTAAGATTGCCGGATAGAGTTCATAACCATCCCGAGTCACCAGATAACCGCGACTGTCACGATGTAAATTACCATCACGACTGTATCCAAGCGTTCCCTCGGGAAGACGGACCTGAAAAAAACCGCGTCCATCAATGGCGATATTTAACGCATTTTTTGTGGTGGCAAAGTTATTCTGCTTGCAGTCGAGAATCGTACTGTTTTCACTGCGAAAAGTACTGCAGCGGGGCGGCACTTCCAGAGCGCCTTGAACAATCGTACCCATACCATATCGCATCGGTGGCGCAGTAGAGACACCGGCATTTGTCGCACTAGGTTTAAAGATATTTTCTGCAATAATATCGAAATTATCCGTTTTACTAATCACCCCCAAGGTTAATGTGCCAACCTTGTTCATCGTCGTTGTGCTGGTACCTTGGTAATAAACATCACCATTCCCATGTACCACAATCGCCAATGGCCGCTCTTCAAAACGCACATAGGGTTGCAGCAGGTAGCCCGAGCGGGTTGTCACCTCACCCTTGTTATTAACAATAAAGAAGCCATCGCGGGTGTAACCGGTTGAACCATCGACGAGCAGCACCTGAAAAAAACCATCGCCGCTAATCGCTAAATCGAGACTCTGCACCGTGCGGATGATTTCCCCCTGACTGCAATATTCGGGATAGGCATACTGCACCGATGCCACTGTCGCCGCCTCCTCACCACACCCCGACAGCAGCAGGGTTGGTGCCAACAGAAAGGGGGTGATGATGCGCAATTTAGCGGTGACGGTCGTTCCGGTCGAGGTGAATTGCATCATATTCGCTTAAAAGAGATAGCCAAAAGTTAATCCCAACATATTAACCCTTCCGGGCTGTGCCTGAAGCTTGGTAAAGTCAACGCCTAGCAGCATCGACTCGGTGACAAAATAATCAAAGCCAACTCCGCCATAGAGATCAAAACCACTGAGTGAGTCCGAAGGATATTTTTCAGTCAGCTGTAACAGCGCCGAATCCTTATCAAGAATAGCCGCTTCGGTCTCCTCTAACTGACTGTTTACCATAGTGGCACGATAGGAGTTCACCCGACTTAGCGTCCACGATGAAAAACCGGCACGAACGTAAAAATGAAAGGATGAGGGGTAGTAGAAACCGTTAAGGCGCAGACCAAACATTAAGGCACTAAAGTTAGCCTCCCTAATGACCGTTGCTGCTTTTACATGGCTAAACATTGCCGCGATATTGGCATCATCAAAATCACTCCCCTGAAGCCCGTTGGTCAACAGATAACCGGTCTCCATGACAAACTGATCACTGTTAAAAAATCCCCCCTGCAGCAACAGACCACGCCCCGCATAGCCCAACTGTTTGACGCTGCCAAGCCCCATACTCATCTTAATTTTGCCTTTATTGGTGGGCAGCGGCAGGGTGATAAAGTCCTCTGCCTGCGCCAGCGGGAGAGCAAGCAGGGTCAGCAGCAGCGCGATGACGGTAGAGAGTCTCATCTTCAGGCGATATCCATTATCTTGTCCGCGTCCACATCCGCATCAGCAGGCGCTTTTGTCTCGTTAACCGCCTCATCCTTGGCGATGGCTGCGGGTTGATAGAGTTCGCTGCCAAACTGTAGGCGGTACTCCAGATGCGAGATAATCTGATTCGCCTGGAAGATAAAGGTACTAAACAGCACACTATTATTCATTGATCCCGAAAAGGCTGCGTTCATCCCCTTCTCTTTTACCGCTTGCGCCTCGTAGAGATACTCTTTAAGAAGACGCAGATCTTTTGCCCGACGACTATTCGCTTCAATATTTAACAGGGTGGTAAAGAGAGCCTGTAGTGTATCGGCCTCTGCCCGCTCACGACGTTCACGCAGCAGGCGCACGCGACGGACAGAGTTAACAATAACGACAATCGCGACGCCCAAAATAATAAACATAAACGTCGAGGCGTTAATGATGTTCTCGACCGTTGAGGCGATAGAACTAACACTTTTCATCGGATCAAAATAGCGCTTGGAGGTCTCATGTACCGGTAGCGAGGTCCAGATCCCGGTGGTACCAATCCGTTTGTCCAGCATAATCGGTGCCAGGGTACGTGTCTCGATTGAGTAGAGCACATCGAGAACAGAGGCTACCGCTTCCCCGTCCAACCCCTTCTTCGACGCCAATACCGCAAGACTTCTTAGCGTGGGCAACCAATCCTCCGGTTGCGGCTTATCTCCCATCGGATAGACACCCGGAGGAATCTTGGTGAATTCGTAATCCGAGTTATGAAAACTGAACCCCTCTGGTGCCGGAATGGGAATTAGATGAAACTCTCCGGAGGCAATCGCCTCATTGACCACAGGATTTGCCAGCGTTGTGGTAATAATCGTTGCCTCGATCGTTTTATCGGTATAGAGATCCCGATAGGAGGAGGTATTATCCTTCAGATCGGTCAGTTCAATCCCGTAATAGGGAAGAATGCGCGCCGCACTGGCACGGTGACCGGAACCACTCCCCCCCAATGCCACCTTTCTCCCCTTCAGATCCGAGAGTTTTTTAATTCCGCGACCGTTACGTACCAAAACGTGAACATAATCATGCCAAAGCGGAGCGATGACCTCGAGTTTACTCAGGGAGGAGGCAACTGCCGAAACTTGTACAATGGCTAAATCAGCCTTATCAGAGATCAGCTTTTTACTGTTGTCTACCGACCCCTTGCTCTGTTGCAAATCAATGCTGTATTTAGAGATGAGACTGAGTTGATTGGCGAGAATTTCACCAAACTCGTAGTAGTACCCCCCCTTGGAGGCTGCCGAAATGCGCAACTCCTGCTTCTTTTGATTCAGTAGTCCACCACTATAGATAGCCACTGCGGCAATCGCAACAATGACCAACAACCATGACACTACACTGATCAGACGACTATTCATCATAACTCCAAAACTTTATTGTTAATTTTGACAATACCCTTGGCATACCCTGCCACATTTCACATCACCGGTTAACCGCCGCACCCTGAGCGTACAAGGTAAGCTGGTAATGGTAAAGGTTACTGAACCCTAATCACCGAACTGACCGTATCGCTATGAGCACTATCTACCAACCACGTGGAACGCCCCAATTCCGACCAGCTTTTATCACTGCCGATGGTACAACTGGTGACCATGTCGCTGGGCAGCGTCAAAATGATATCGCAAGCCAACGGGGTATCAATATAGTAGCGTACCAGATCAACCAACTGCTGACGCTCTGCGGCATGGCTAAACCATTGGCGTTCCCGCGCTGAGCTGTGGTCACCACTTTTAAGCGCCAGACGAATCACAAATTTGCCACCACTCTCTTCAACCCAGTCGCCAATCATCGTATCGTCACCAAGACGGTTCTGCACTCTGCCACCAAGGCTCAAGCACTCGGTGATTGGTAGCTGTACCTCACGGGCAACACACTGTTCAATAACCACCTCATAGGCGGGGAGCTGATTTTGCAACATCACCTTCAACCCTGCAGCGGAGCGTTGCCGCCGCCCGAAGAGTGCGCTGTAACGCAATAGTTGTTGGACATTCAGCGTCGCATCAACCGCCGGATCGCGGACACCGATAAAACTGCGCAACAGGGCAACGAAGCGGGCATCCTGCCGCTCTACATGGTTATAGGGGAGGTCATAGTAACGCCGTCCCGCATCATCAATCTCAAACAGACGCTGGTTAAGGGTATCAAAGAGTACCTTGGAGAAACTATGCTCCTCCAACTCTGCGTCAATCAGATCTTCACTGTAAAAACGCGGCAGCGGCGACGCTGCCCCGTAGAGTGCAGGGCGGGTGGTCTCCACGGCGATCTGATCATCGTCAACCACTGCAGCGCTCACCTCGGCAACTGCGGTTGCCAAGGTCAGTTGTGCAGAAATATGCAGCGGCCTTGCGAGCTTACGATAACGCCCCTCACGTTCTAACAGGCGCAACGCCTGGAAAAGCGTAAACGCTTCGGGATGTTCAACCAGCTCGTTTATCAGATCAGGGTCTGTGTACCAAGTCGCATTGGCCATTCAATACGCTCCTCCTGATCAAGATCGGTAATTGCAAAAAGAGTGTAGTGATTGATCGGCGCCAACGCCTGATAGAGTTCACAGACCATACGGCCAAAGAGGTAACGATCACCACTACTGATAAATGTATCACGACGCAGTTGTAAACGCATATCCAGACCACGGAAGAGACGACCACGAACAAAGCGTTCAGCGGTACCCGAAGTGATGCCAGCAATCCCCTCAATGCGACGCTGCGCCAAATCGACACCACTACTGCCGTGTGAGGCTAATCCGGCATAGTGGGTAAGATAGCTTGCCAGCACACTGCCGGAGGTGAGCGATGCCCGTTGCAGCGAGAGATGCGAAATGAGATACCAGAGCAGCTGGCTATTATCGGCCACCGGTCGCGCCCCTTTGGGCGGCGTCAGGTTGGTAAACGTCACCCGCTGTGGGGTGCCCATGGCGTGGCGGTTAATCTGCCCAGGCTGTAGCACCAGTGCCGCGACACCGTCAGTGGCGGTAACGCTCACCTGTAAGATCTCGCCATCTTCAATCGGCGCACGATCCGGATAGGTGGGACAGAGGGCAATACTCATCCGCCCCTGTGCAGCAAGATAGTGCTGTTTCAGATGATAGACAGCGTTATTCCCGCCCTCCTGCACATAATTAGCATAAGATCGGTATGGTCGCCGGTTTTTGATACCCCGGCGCAAACCACTCACCTGATTAATGGCAAAGATCTGCGTCTCGCTGTTACTCCCTTTAATCGCCAGCGCGTAATCGGCACGCTGATGGGTTAACAGTACCGGCTCCGCCTCTGCTTCAAATAGATTGACCGCTGGGGTGGCAAAAAGAATAAAACGGTTACGCGAGAGCTGCGGCACCGGTATCGGGATCTGCCCCAGCTGCATGATAATTTCAAACTTATCACCACTGCGCTGTTGCCACGCTTGAAGATCTATCTCGATAAAGAGAAACTTCTCGGCAAAGTGAAAGTAGTCATGGATATGGGTGAAGACCGTCAGATCCCGAGGGTTACCAGGTATCAGTGTCTCACCATCGGCAAAACCAACCCCCGCCACAGCATTCGCCGCGAGAGAGACCTCCTGTCCACTACTGTTACGAATCTTAACCGCTTCAACATGGTGGTTAAG
This sequence comes from Gammaproteobacteria bacterium, assembly GCA_015231435.1. Lineage (GTDB taxonomy): Bacteria > Pseudomonadota > Gammaproteobacteria > Thiohalomonadales > Thiohalomonadaceae > JADFYS01. The sequence continues at coordinate 3,738 of JADGBN010000070.1, read as the reverse complement.
CAGGTAGTAGAGATCACAGGCGCCAGCAAAATCCCCCCCTAAATAGAAGCGCAGCCGCTCTATCGGTAGCGTGCCAAGCGGTATATCCATGGTGTGCAAACTTAGCCGTATCTGTCCACCACCAACGCTGCTAACCATCGTTTCAGCACTGCCGCGATCGACATTGTCAATCTCCAGCGGCCAAACATCGGTATCGTAACAGGTGGTAAAGCGATAACTTCGATCTTCGACCTGCTCTGATTCCAGCGGCGTACCACGCTTAATGTGCACCAGCTCGGCACTACCCTTACGCGGGGTAAACTGCACAATCGTCGCCGCTGGCACCGGGCGTAACAGCTCCGGGCAGATGACCTGAGCCAGATGATTAAGAAAAACGGGATAGTCATCATCAAGCTGCTGCACAATGCCTGCGGTGAGGAAAGCCGTCCCCTCCAGCAGCCGCTCGACATCGGGATCATTCGCCGCCGCCTCAAGTGCCGGCGCCAGCAGCGGATAACGTTCGGCAAAGGCGACCGAGCTGTTACGCAGCCGCTTTAACTCATCCTGGTAATAGTCACTATAGCTTGTCATTTAGCCTCTTCTCAGGTTAACGGTCGTGACCGATAGCGGTCTGCCATGCAACGGCGCGCTCGCCACTGGCCACGGTGATCTGCATGGCGAGTTGAAATTGCAATGTCATATCACTGCCACCCTGATGGCCGAAACGAACCTCGACCGCCTTGGCACGGGGCTCATAACGTACAATCAGCTGGCGGATCTCTTCAGTAAGTTGCTGAATATGGGGCGAATTACTTTTGGCAGTCAACTGGGCAAACTCTCCTACGCCAAGTGCCGGGTCAAGGGGCACTGAACCCAAACGGATATTTAACAGGCGCGTCACATAGTCAATAACCGACTGCTGAATCGCCTCATCCTGACGTGCCTTGCTTAAATTTGGCTTGGCCAGACTGGCATAGCGCTCCAGCAGGCGCTGCCTCGCCGGTAACACCCTATTGCCAGCAAAAGTTGATGTTGCTTCCGCCATTAGTTCCACTCATCCTCAAACTCAATTTGACCATCAGCGCCCCAACTCCAGATAATCTTTTCGTAGATAAATGAGACCGTCTCCATCATGTGAAAATCAGCCCACTGCGGATGTTGCAGATCGGGCATCTCTGGTTTGACACTAACCACAAAAGCGTTTTCCAAGGTGATACGATAAAATAACTGCTCCTCACCGGTGGGTGTGGGGGCATACCAAGAGAAGACCGCTTCACTAATCCGCTCCTCGGTACAGAGTAGCTGCATGAGACGCGGTGAGCTCGTATCCATCACCTTAACGATAGCGATCGGGCGGTGCAGACGAATGCCCAACGGAAGTCCATGCTGATTGCCACTGGTCATCTCCACCTGATGCCAAAAATGGAGGAACTCAATCTCTCCGTCACGACCGGCACGGGTGGCTCCGCCTTTTATCTCACCCTGAATTGTACCGGTGAGTTCAAGATATCCTAACGCTGGCATCTTCCGCTACCCTCCCAAGTTGACAAACATCTCACTGATAATTGAATTTTTATCACGTTACGCGACCACTACAATGAACAGTTTAAGTTCAAGGCAAACTTTGCACCGTTATGCTGGGTATGCGGCACCAGCTGCAACTCCAGCTGCGGCCAGTGTTCGCCATCACTAAAGCCGCACTGTGTTAGCAGTGCCTGGCGAAAGGGGCGACGCTTGCGAACCACCGTCGGTGGGCTTTCACTATCGCAAACATACTGCTGTAACCAGTGATTAAGCTCATCGGCAATCTCTTCAACCGTGGCCAGACTGCCGAGGCGATCACGCTGAATAACCTTAAGGTAGTGCGCCACCCGCGCAATCATTAACAGATAGGGCAGTTGTGCGCCAAGACGACGATTAAGAATATTCTCCCGCTCTCCCGCAAGATGACGCAGCGAACCCCAGTGAACACTATTGGCACTATAAAAAGTGGCAAACTCCCCTGAGGCATCCAGCGTTAAGGGGAGAAAACCCAGCTCTGCCAACTCACGCTCGCGCCTTTCACTTAATACCAGATTAACAAAGGGGTAACCGGAAGCACTCCCCTGCAGATAGGATGGACGGTAGATGCGTCCCCCCACTTTTCCCACCGCATCAATGGGGGTGCCAAACTGTTGATAACTGCGCACCATGCAGAGGGCGTAATCAAAGGCTGCGCTGCCCCAAATCATCTTGCTGCCGCTACCACTCACCGCCTCGTTAAAGGAGAGATCGGCGGCGGCGGCTTCGGCACGATAGGGGAGTCGACGCAACACCCCAGGCAGAGTTAAAGCGACATAGCGGGCATTATCACGCTCCTGAAAAGCACGCCAGTAGATATAGGAGGGGCCTTGCAGCAGTTCGGTAATTCCGTTAATCGAGGAGAGCTGACGTATGGAATCTATATTAAAAAAACTTGCCGCCGCCTGGGCAATAAAGAGCAGATGACAACGCGAACCAATAAAGGCAAGCTGCTCCAGCAAACGTACCTGCGGTCGCTGCGGTCCAAAGGAGAAGGCAAGAACCACCGCCGAGTAGGGAACCCCACCAAACTGCCCATATTCGATATTATAGAGGAGGTGGTAGAGTTGCGAAAACTCCACATCCTGTTTACCACCACAATCACTCTCCAGCTGCTGGTAGGTGACATCGAGAATATCGACAGAGCAGCAGTGACTGCCAAGCCCTCCCACCAGTTCAAGCAGATCACGCCACAACGTCTCTAACTGCAAAAAACGCTCGTCGTGCAAAATAGAGCTAATGCCGTGTGAAATTGCGCGACGCAGCAGAGAGAGAGAGACCAGCGCCGGAAAGGCGTCATCACCCCCGACAGCACCACATTGCTGCAAAAGCTGTTGTAACCACGCCGGCTTATCGCTCAAATCAAGCGTCTCGCCGTCGGCTAATGCCTCACAACAGTGGTGAATCAGCTGTAATGGCGCCACTTGGTGCAGCAACATTTGCGGTAAAAAATCACTAAAGCTCTCAAGATTAACCACTGCATCAACCTCGATGCCGCCTAAATCAAGAAGCATATCAAGCGTAATGTGAAACTGTTTTAACAGCGATTCAACATTGGCGTGACTTACCGTAATGGTGGTCAGGCGATCGGAGACGGCGTCACTGTCGGCACCTGAAAAATTGCCCAGCACCAACAGTCGAAAAGGGAGCTCAACCTGATAGCCGCCCTCTGCGTCCTCATCGACCAGAGCGACCTGTACGCGATCAGCTATCACCTCATTCACTGCATTCACGAGCGCGCCCCGATCATGTCGCTGCCCAGCAGGAGGTTATTTTTATCGGCGTCGCTACCGGCATCTCTTCCTGAATGGCAAAGATCGCCTTCTGGCCGCTTAAATCATAATTGACATCAATATACTCAATTTTACTATCAATTAATTTAGCCTCAAATAGCGGAAAATCAGCAGGAACAAAACGCTCTTTGCCATCACTAAACATCTTCAAAAACTCAATAAAGGGCTCCTCTCCTTCAAAGGTTTTTGCCAAGTTAAGGCGCCCGACCTCGATATTCAGCGTTACCTCGCCACACTCCCGCCGCCAAAAAAAGGGCTCAGAGACAGGGAAGTTAAGGTTAACCAGTGAGGTTCGCTCATCACCACAGTGCATCGTTAATGTGGTTTTACTCGGCAAGAAGAGCGCATCACGGCTGGTGCCAGTCGGTTTTGCCGAGATTGAAACTGGGTACTTTTTATCTGCCTT
>JADGBN010000006.1 GCA_015231435.1 Gammaproteobacteria bacterium | reverse complement strand
CTTCCATCATTTCCAATGCTTCCATCATTATATCAGCAATTTCTAATTGATAATAGTCAATGTCATCTGCCAGTGTGATCGCATAGGATGCATGCGGGATACGTCCTGGTAAGCCAAACCTGTTTATTTAAAATTACATGGTAGGAGAGTACTAAATGAATGAAATGAAAAAGTATTTCGTTCCTCTGGCACTCTCATTTGCCGTCACTACTGCCGTTTCGGCAGCATCGACGCTGGATGAGGTGATGAAGGAGCGTGGTTTAACGCAAAAGGATCTTTTGGCTGCTGCCAAAACCTATACCCCCACTGGCGGGCGTGACGAGTACATCGTTTTCGCGTCGGGTGGTCAAAGTGGTCAGGTGATTGTCTATGGCATTCCCTCAATGCGTATTCTTAAGTATATCGGGGTCTTCACTCCTGAGCCGTGGCAAGGTTATGGCTTTGATGAGGAGTCCAAGAGGGTATTAGCTCAGGGCAGGATTCAGGGAAAAGATATCACCTTTGGGGATACCCATCACCCAGCTATCTCTGAGACCGCCGGTGAGTATAACGGCCGCTATCTCTTCATTAATGACAAGGCTAACCCCCGTCTTGCGGTAATCGATCTGCACGATTTTGAGACCAAGCAGATTGTCGTTAACCCCATTATGAAGTCAGAACATGGTGGTGCGTTTGTCACCCCCAATACTGAGTATGTGATGGAGGCGAGTCAGTATGCTGCTCCGTTAGAGAATAACTTTGAGCCGCTGTCAAACTTTAACGATAAGTATCGTGGTGCGGTCACCTACTGGAAATTTGATGACAAAGTGGGTCGTCTGAAGCCGGAAGAGTCCTTCTCGGTGGAGCTGCCTCCCTACAGCCAGGATCTTTCTGATGCAGGCAAGCTCGTCTCAGAAGGTTGGTCATTCCATAACTCGTTCTGTAGTGAGCGTTATGTCGGTGGTATTGAGAGTGGGCGTCCTCCCTTTGAGGCGGGCTGTTCACAAAAAGATACCGACTTTCTTCATGTGATTAACTGGAAGAAGGGTGAAGAGCTGTTTAAGGCGGGTAAAACCACCAAAATTAATGGTCACGATGTTATCTCCATTAAAACCGCAGTTGAAGCAGGTATGCTCTTTCTGATACCTGAGCCTAAATCACCTCACGGCGTCGATGTTAGCCCTGACGGAACACACATTATTGTTTCCGGTAAGCTGGATAGCCACACTTGGGTTTACAGCTTTGAGAAGATGATGGCTGCCCATAAGGCGAAGAAGTATGAATCGACGGACCCGTATGGTATTCCAATTGTTGCCCTGAAAGATGCACTGCATAAGCAGGTAAACGTCGGTCTTGGCCCTTTGCATACCCAGTATGATGCCAAGAAATGCGTTGTTTTCACCTCGATTTATGTTGACTCAATGGTGACCAAGTGGGATTACTGTGAAGGCAAGGTGCTGGATCAGATGCCGGTTCACTATAACATTGGCCACCTAATGGCGATGGAAGGTGATTCAGTCTCTCCTGATGGCAAATATCTTGTGGCGCTAAATAAACTCGCAATTGATCGTTTCAACCCCGTGGGTCCCCTGCATCCGCAGAACCACCAGTTGATTGATATTAGTGGCGATAAAATGCAGCTGCTCTATGATATGCCACTGCCACTGGGCGAGCCCCATTATGCTGTGGGGATTAAGGCCGACAAGCTGAAGCCTGGTATTCGTTACGAGTCGGGCTGGGATAGTCGTGCAGATCAGCGCTCTGAGTTCAGAACCCGTGCAGGTCGCGAGAAGATCGAGCGTTCACCTGGCAAAGTCAATGTATTTGGTACTTTGATTCGTTCACATATTACCCCAGAAATTATTGAGGTAACTGAGGGCGACGAGGTCACCATTCACCTGACAAACCTTGAGCGTGCTCAAGATGAGACGCATGGCTTTGCAATGTATGGTGGTAACTTCAACCTTTCGGTTGAGCCAGGTAAAACTTCAACAGCTAAATTTATTGCTGAAAAACCCGGTGTCTATCCTTACTACTGTACTGAGTTCTGCTCTGCGCTGCACCTTGAGATGCAGGGTTATCTGCTTGTCCAGCCTAAAGGCTACGTTGCTGCCGCTAAAGGGATGGATGAGGGGCAGAAGTACACCAAGGCGGACTACGACAAGCAGGTAAAAACCAACCTTGACACTCAGGCGGTCATTGACTCGGTTGTTGGCTTTATTACCAGCCACAACTACAGCGACTTCCCCACAGTGGTTGCACTGGTTGAGGATGCAACCGAGCAGTTAGGTTTTGCCGGTGAGTCAAAGAAAAAGGCTGAGGAGTATGCCACACAAGGCGACTTCCAGAACGCTACGCTTTGGGCAGGTCAGTGGTGGCAGTATCAGGTGAAGACTGCTGATCTCGGTCTGCGTGCCAAGACCTTCCTCGAAGAGAATGGTGCGAAAAAAGTAAAATAGTTTCAGATATCATCTGATTCTATTGTGGTTATTTGTAAAAAATGGGGGGGCAGGTTGCCCCCCCTGTTTGTAATTATTACACGGAGAGACCCTATGAAAAAATCATCACTTGTGACTGTATCACTTGCTTTTGCAGGCTTGTTAAATGCCGGTTCCGCCTTGGCGCTGGATGGTAAAGCGCTATTTGAAAACCCTGCCAAGGGGGGGTGTACCGCCTGTCATGGTAAAGATGCCAATACCCCATTAATGCCGCTCTATCCAAAACTTGCCGGGCAGAATGCCGCTTATGCGATTCAACAGTTTAATGATATTAAAAGTGGTAAACGTAATAACAGCCAGACCGCAGCGATGAAGGGGATCACTCACATGGCGAGCGATGAAGAGATTAAGGCGATTGCGGAATATCTGCAAAGTCTTAAATAGTTTTGTAGCGGTTGATTTTGCTCAATGAAGGCAGGTGCGGTGTTGCATGATAATAACGCGTCTGTTTTTTTGTTTAATCCGAGGAATCCAATCCATGAAAAAATTTTTACGTTCCGCTTTGGTTGCCGCTTTTGCTTTTGCCTGTGCTACTACTGTTTTTGCTGAGGGTGGTTGGAATGAGGGTGGTGGCGAGAAGGATGAGGCGATGCTGCTAACACCCGATAGGGGCCGTGGTATTGCGGTCTATGAAGTGTGTGCTGCCTGTCACCTTCTCGAAGGGTGGGGACTGCCGGATGGAACCTTCCCGCAACTGGCAGGTCAGCACCGTAATGTGCTTATTAAGCAGCTTGCCGATATTCGGGCGCAAAATCGTGATAATCCAACCATGTACCCTTTTGCGCTGGATGAGCAGATTATGGCGGTATCAGGATTTAAACATGGCGAAATTAACCCGGCACAGCTGGTCGCCGATGTCACCGCTTATATTGCTACTCTGCCGATGAATCCTGAACATGGTAAAGGGCCCTTTGCCCCCGGCACGCCCGAGTTTGAGAAGGGTAAAAAACTCTACGCAGATAACTGTGTAAAGTGTCACTCTGAAGATGGCTTTGGTGATGGTGAGAAGTTCTTTCCGAAAATTCAGGGTCAACACTATAACTATATGATGCGTCAGTTTGAGTGGATTCGTGATGGCAAGCGTCGTAACGCCAACCCTGACATGGTCGCGCAAATTAAAAACTTTACAGATGATGACATGAAAATGGTTATTAACTATGTAACTCATGCACCGGTTCGTAAAGAGTTTTTAGCACCTTCCAAGGATTATCGTAACCCCGATTTTGATTAGTTTTAATATGTTTGTTGTTTGTTAGCTTGTTCTTTATCTTCCCCTGTGTTTTTTGCTTAAAGAGCCGGGGGAAGATTTTTTATTGGTTATGCGCATAAATTAACTGTTACATCATCACAACCCGTTCGGGAATGCATAGCCATATTGTCGCTTTTTATGTAATAGCATAATCTATAAACCATATCTTTAATAGAACCCAAACTGTTTTCGGGTTTTTCAGACCCAAGGAATTAATAATGAGTACCACACAAAAAACAGGTCAAACGACGCTGGTCGCCGGTTTGATTTTAGTTGCATTAGTGGCGCTGGTGATGATGTATAACTCGCCTATCTGGTGGGTCTCCCTGACGGCGCCCAACTACCCTGAAGAGGCATTTCCCGACGGCGTGCGCATCCAGTTTCACATGAATGGCGTCTTTAATGGCTGTAGCAAGGTCAATAAGGCTGAAATTCAGGAGGATATTGCCCTTGATTGTGTTCATGAGATGGATACGATTAATCACTATGTCGGCATGTATCCGATTGCCGCCGGCGGCCCTGTCGAGCGCGGTTTTTCACAGTTTCTTGTCGCCTTTCTCGCGGTGATGCTAATCGGTTTTATTGTTAAAAATAGCAATCAACGTACCTGGGTACTCTCGGCAGGTTTTGCCGCCGTGGCAATCTGGATGAGCGTCACCTTTTTCACCAGTAACGGTCTAAAGTGGCAAAATACCGGTTATATTCATGCCATGGTGAGTTCGCTGGATCAGGACGCTGGGCAGAAAGAGGGGCAGGAGGTGGTGATTGATATCGGCTCCTCTTGGGTAAAGAGTAAAAAAACCGAACTTGCTGCCTCCGGCATTGAGGTGGTGTTGCCCTCGGAGCAGGATAAGCCTGCTGCTGCTGCGAATGTTGAGTTAAGTGAAAAGGAGAGTCTGCTTAACTCCCTGCAAAAAACTTTTGAACATGGTGGGATGAGTGGTGAGCAGAACGTCTGGAACGGCAGCGCTTTGCAGTTAATGGTGTGGCATTACGAAAAGAGCTTGGGACGTTACTTTAATAATCCGGCTGAAATCAGACCGATGGTGAAAATCATGAGTGCTGCGATCTATCTGCTTTTTGCGGCGATTATTGCAGCGATGGTTTTTCTGGTGGTTGCAGGTCGCCGCTATCCGATCTTTTACTGGGCGCTGCTCCTCATTCCGGCGGCGCTACCTCTCTTTTTTATCATTGAGTATTCAGCCTGGCTCTGGTGGTTTGGTCATAATCTTAATGACATGGGAGCCTTCACCGTAAAACCCTTTATGCCAACGGTCTTTGGTCAGGGCAAAGTGGCTCAGTTTGCGACCCACTCCTATCCTGATATCGGTTTTGCCTTGATGCTACTCATCTCTGTGTTACTTGCGGCGGCGGGGATTATTCGCAATAAAGAGTTGAAAAGCGTCGAGTAATGCGGCGAATGGGTGCGCCTTTACTGCTGTTTGCGTTTGCTTTGCTGCTTTCGCAACCGCTATTTGCAGATGATCTTCTGCCGTTGCAGCCACTTCTGGATGCGGCGAACAAGGGTGATGAGGTCAAGCCGCCTGCGGGGCGCTATCGCGGCCCTGTCTATATTACTCAGGCGATTACCCTAAATGGCGAGAACGGGGTGATTATTGACGCCGAAGGTAAGGGGTCGGTGATTTCGCTGGAGAGTGACGGTGCGGTGTTACGCAATCTGCATCTGGTCAACTCTGGTGACTCCCATAACGATATCGACTCCGGCATTCAGGTGCGTGGTAATTTTAATGTGATTAAGGATAATCGCATTGAGAATACACTTTTTGGTATTGATGTCGGGGAGTCCAAATCAAATATCATTCGGCGTAATAGAATTAGCTCCAAGCCCTATGAGCTTGGTTTGCGCGGTGACAGTATTCGTCTTTGGTATAGTTTTAACAATAAGGTGATTGATAATGTGATCACCGATTCGCGTGACATGGTGGCGTGGTACTCCGGTGATAATGAGTTTAGTGGTAATGTGGTGAGTGGCGGACGCTACTCACTGCACTTTATGTATTCAAAATATAATCTGGTTGAAAATAACCACTTCTCCAAAAATAGTGTCGGCATCTTTTTAATGTACTCCGACGGTATTGTGGTGCGTAATAACTATATTGCCTCGGCAGCAGGCGCGACGGGAGTCGGTATCGGTTTTAAGGAGACCTCCGGAATAACGGTTGAACAGAATCAGGTGCTGCACTGCGCATCAGGACTCTATATTGATGTCTCCCCCTTTGATCCTGACCTGCCTAATGTGATTCGCGATAATCTCATCGCCTTTAACGGTATCGGTATCCGTTTTCTTAATGATTGGCAGGGTAATACCTTCACTGCCAACCACTTTAAGGGCAATATTGCGCAGGTGGTGGTCTCCGGTGCTGGAAGTGCCGGGCGCCACCTCTGGCAGGGTAATTTCTGGGATGATTACGAAGGTTTTGATAACAATAGGGATGGCGTCGGGGATACCCCTTATGAGCTCTTTGCCTATGCTGACAGAGTGTGGATGGATATTGGCGGCGCGCAATTTTTTATGGGATCGCCGATTCTTGAGGTCATTGATTTTCTTGAACGTCTTGCCCCCTTTAGTGATCCGCTGCTGTTATTGCGCGATCAATCGCCGCTTATTCAGGCAAATAAATAGTCCTTTTGACAGGTTATACAATGGAAAACAGCAGTCGTAAAAAAAGCACTCGGGTAAAACAGCAGGATCGTCGCGATTTTATGCGGGCGGCGCTTTTTGTCGGTGGTACCGTTTCGCTGTCACTGCTGGGCTATCTGCCGCTGGCGCAGGGGGAGAGCCAGCGTCTGCGCCCCCCCGGGGCAATTAAAACGCCTGACAATGAACAGGATTTTTTTGCCGCCTGTATTAAATGCGGACAGTGTGTACAGGTCTGCCCTGTTGAGGCGCTACTGCTTGCCGATATTGATGAAGGTTTTGGTATAGGTATTCCCTATATTGATGCACGACAGCAGGCGTGCGACTTCTCCTGTGATGGCTTGCAGTGCGTTCTCGCCTGTCCGACCGGCGCGCTGACCCATGAGATTAACTACCCTGCAGAATCAACCATGGCCTTTGCCCGTTTGGCAAACCCTGACACCTGTCTTGCGGTGTTGGGTAAGGGGCTTCAGGGGCCGGCGCGGCAACCGCCTTTTACTGGTCTGCTGCGTTATGATGCGATAGATCGTTGGTCACCGCAGCGGGTTGCGGATCAATCCTATGATCTTGAAGTGTGTGATCTCTGCGTGCGTCTCTGTCCTATTGAGATTCGTATTGCTCAGTGTGAGGCGGGCAAGCCCCCCTCCGGTGATGCCAATCAGTGTCCCCCGCATCATGCTATCAAACTTGAACCCTTTACCGCAGCAAATGGCGAGATACGGTTGACTCCCAAGGTGCTGCAGGGGTGCGTCGGCTGTGGTGTTTGTGAAATGGTCTGTCCGACGCAAACAGCGAGTATTGTGATGGATTTGGATATTGATCGTCTTACGGTCACCAGGGCAGGAGGCTAAGATGGGTTATTTCAAGCGTTCGCTACAGGAGTTGGCGGGTAAACGGGTGGATAAACCGTTAAAGCGTGATCTACACCCCGATCTGCATACTATCTACGAGGGTAAAAAGGGTACGCTTAGCGCTGGTGATTTGGCTAAAGCACGGCTGGAACATCACAAAGGCTATTTTGGCAAGTGGCGCAAGCGGCGCTGGGCAACCCTTATTGCGATTAACCTTCTCTTTGTTGTCTCCTACTACTTTGATATTCAGATTCTCGAAGGTGCGTTAACCGCTTCCCGTTTTGTCGGCTTTCACATGGCCGATCTGAACTCTGCGTTACAGGTGATGCTTGCTTATAAGGTGGTGGTGCTCAATCTAGTAATTGGCACGGTCACGGTCTTTATGATGTGGGTTCTGTTGGGGGGGCGTACTTTCTGCTCCTGGGTCTGTCCCTATCATCTTCTCGCGGAGTGGGCGGAGGTGATTCATCTGCGTCTGGAGGCGAAAGGATGGGTGAATAACCATACCTTTCATCGTGGGGTGCGCACGGTGCTCTATTTTATTTTTGCCCTGCTGGCGTTAATCACCGGATATACAGTCTTTGAGACGCTCTCACCCACCGGGATTTTGAGTCGGGCGCTCATTTATGGCCCGGGATTGGCGCTCATCTGGGTCGGCCTCCTGCTGCTGCTGGAGATCTTCTATTCACGTAGGCTCTGGTGTCGCTACGCCTGTCCGATAGGCATCACCTACGGGGTGGTTGGTCTGTTGTCACCGCTACGCGTCACCTATAACGCCACCGCGTGTCACCACGAAGGTGATTGCCGCAAAGTTTGTCTGGTGCCGCATGTACTCGATTTAACGATTCGTGGCCGTGCTCCCGAGATCGTCAATGATGTGAGTGCCGACTGTACCCGCTGCGGCCTCTGTGTTGATATTTGTCCCACTGACTCACTCCATTTTGAGTTCAAGGGTCTAAAAAAACTGCTTTAGGGCGACATATTAATGATTCAGTTCAGTCATGTTGGTAAACGTTTTCGGCGGCATCAGGTTCTTAATGATATTAATCTCACCATTAACCGGGGCGAACGTGTTGCCTTGGTGGGTTCAAATGGGGCGGGTAAAACGACGCTTATTCGCGCCCTGTTGGGGGAGTATGTTTGTGATGGCAAGGTGACTGTTTCGGGTCTTTCACCGCGGCAAAACCGCCGCGAGGTACTCTCGCGTATCGGCTTTGTCCCGCAGCTGCCGCCACCGCTGAAGATGCCGGTGGGGCAGCTTATTCACTTTGCTGCCAGTCTCTGTGCGGCTGATCCTGCGCACATCGAGAGTACGGTCAGTGCGCTGGGCCTCGACACAGACAGGGTACGGCGGCAACCCTTTGTCAAGCTTTCCGGGGGGCAGAAGCAGAAACTGTTAATTGCTATAGCGTTGGGACGTGATTGTGACGTACTGGTGATGGACGAACCTGCGGCCAACCTTGATCCGGAGGCGCGGCGGGTTCTCTTTCAGCTCTTGGCGAAGAAGAGCGCCGCGACGGCAATGATTATCTCCAGCCATCGCCTTGATGAGGTCGCCTCGCTGGTGAATCGGGTGGTTGAGATGGATTGTGGCAAGGTGGTACTTGATGACCATGTCGAAGATAGCGTCGATATGATGAGTTTTTTACGCTGTGAGCTTAAATTGGTTCGCGCTGAGGTGGCCTTTGCCAACGCGATTGATGAGTGGGGTTTTGTCACTATTGATCAGGGGTTAAGCTGGCGGGGTGAGGTGTCAGGAAGTGATCGTCTACGCTTTATGGGGCTGCTCTCACGCTATGCCGGGCTGTTAAAAGGGATATCCATGGAGGATGCGAAACACTAATGGATGCTCAGTTTAGGTATGCTCTGCTTCTGCTGCCGCTACTCTGGTTGCTTGGCGGTTGTAATCAACAGGAGCACGGTGCGATAGAGGTTCATTGGGATCGCGATAGTTGTGAACGGTGTCGCATGGTCTTAAGTGATCGGCAAAGTTCAGCGCAAGTTCGCTATCGTGATGAACGCCAACGCTCCCGAGTGATGCTCTTTGATGACTTTGGTTGTGCCGTTGTTTGGCTTGAGGATAAGCCGTGGAAGGATGCGCTAAGCACCGAGTTTTGGGTCAATGCGTCGGGCAGTGGCGAATGGCTGGATGCCAAAAAAGCGTACTATCTTGGTGGCGGTCAAACGTCGATGGCCTACGGTCTTTTAGCCTTTGCTAAAGAGCAGCCTGCGAGCATGGCTTATGAGGCTGCACGCTTACAGGTGCTTGCCATCGAGGCGCGGGATAATCTGCATACCCCTGCCACTCCCCGTACGCCCATACCATCTGTTAACCCCGTCCCCGGAGAGTAACCTTGCAACATCTGCTGCTTAATGCCTATAACGATATTCTTGAGTCGATTCGCAGTCGCTGGTTTTTTGTCTATAGCTTTGTCTTTGGTGCCATTGTCGTGCTGCTCTTTGTCTTTGGCGTCACTGAATCGCGAATTATGGGGTTTACCGGTATTACCCGCCTGTTAATTACCTATATTCAGTTAACCATGGCAATACTGCCCATTTTTATTCTTATAACCACGGTACGCTCCGTCGCCGGTGATCGGGAGGCAGGGGTCTTTGAGTATCTTCTGTCACTGCCTATCTCACTTTCGGCATGGTTTTGGGGGAAGATGGCGGGGCGCTTTGTGGTCGTTTTTCTACCGGTCTTTCTGGCGTTGGTGGCGACGGCGACATGGGGGGTGATGAAAGGCGCAGCGGTACCCTGGGCTATCTTTCTCTACTATAGTGCGCTGCTGTTTGCTTTAAGCTGGTGTTTTCTTGGCATGGGGATGCTGATCTCGACAATCGCCCGCTCTGCGGATGTGGCCCAAGGTGCCGCTTTTATTATTTGGCTGCTGCTAATACTTTTTCTTGATTTAATCCTTTTGGGGTTGCTCATTCGTGAAGCGGTTAATCCGGATCTCATTGTCGCCATGGCGCTCGCCAACCCCTTGCAACTTTTCAGAACGGCGGCGATGTTGCTTTTTGATGCCGAGCTGGTGCTGTTAGGCCCGACCGCTTATCTAATTCTCGATAATTTTGGCCATACCGGCTATCTGCTCTGGGCGATTGCCTATCCTCTGGGGTTGGGAACGCTCTGTGCTTGGGTGGGTTATCGTCTGTTTCGCCGTGGTGACCTGCCTTAAGCGGTCATGACCGCTGGCTAGTCGTCAGCAATGGAGAGATAGGCAAAAATATCGTTTAACTCTTCGCTAGTAAAGCTTTGAAAGTAGTTTTCATCGGGCGCTTCGGGGTCGTGAATGCGTTGTTTGTTGCGGTATTTTTCGATAGTTCGTTGTAGGTAGCTGGTATGTTGTCCAGCGAGTAGCGGAACACCTTTTTCGTGATTCCCTTTGCCAGCATCCCCGTGGCAACTGCGGCACTCTTTATTGTAGCTCTGCAGACCGGCGCTGCTATTGCCTTCAAGGCGAGGGATATTTAGCAGTTTGCGTGTCAGGTTAAGTCGTTCGAGCGCATCGAAGGGAACGCCCTCCACCAGCGGGGGGAGACGGGTGGGAAGTTCAATCCCGCTGATAAAGTGGGCCACGTCGATAATATCCTGGTCGGGCATCTGACGGTGGTCAACATACTCGACCATTGCAAGGTTAGTACGGATGCGGTCACGAAAAAGGTGCATCTGTCGAATGATGAAGGCCGCCGGCATTCCGGCAAGGCGGGGATATTCACCATCGGAACCGCCCTGCGCAAACTCACCATGGCAGCCAGCACAGAGTTCGTTAATATCTTCACCGTTGTCTGCATCAAATTCGGCGCTCTTTTCGTCGGCGAACAGGCAAAGCGGGGAGAGTAGTGTTAAAGCCAGGATGAACGTTTTGCAGTTCATGATGTTAATCATATAAACAGACCTCAGTAAGGAGTTATCGTGCGACACTCTATTATCACATTTACCCTGTTATCGGGAATTGTTCTATCTCAAGCTTTGTTTGGTGAAACCGCATTAACGGGGGCTTCAGAACAAAATAGTGCAGTCGCCCGCTTAGGGGAGCTTAACGGGGTGGCGCTCCAGTGTAAGTACTTTAAGAAGACCCGGGAGATTAAAGAGATGCTCATTCTTCACCTGCCAAAACAGCGTGCTTATGGCGTGATTTTTGACGATGAGAGCAATCGCTCATTTATTGATTTTATGCAAAACAGGCGCAGCTGTCCTGAAAGCGATCTCTTCAGTCAATCCCTTGAAACCGCCTATGCAGCACTGGCCAAGGCATTTTCGCTAACTGCCACACCATCACCACAGGAGAGTGCGGGTGCAACTGATTAACAGAACTTTATTAAGCGCCTGCATTTTTTGCGGGCTACTCGTCACCATGCTCACCCCTTGGGTGGTTGCTGCACAGGGGATTGAGACCAGTCGGGTGGTGGTTTCGGTTAAACCGATTCACTCTTTGGTCTCCTCTCTGCTGGCTGATATGGATGCGCCGCAACTGCTTTTTCGTGATGGCGCAGCACTGCAGCATGATCTTGATTTATCACAGCAGCAGATGTTGCAGCATGCGGATCTGCTCATCTGGGTCGGGCCGGAGTTAGAACCTTCGCTGGCCAAACTCATTCCAACCCTGCCCGCTTCAGTGCGGGTGATTACCCTGTTGGATAACCATAAGCTAAAGATATTGCCCCAGCGCAAGGAGATAATAACAGGGGTAGGGGCGGGCGCGCGTGAGTTAGCCGAGAGTGAGGTGGGGCGTGATCCCTATTTTTGGCTGGATAGTCGCAATGTGCTCATTCTGGTGGATGAGCTGACCTATCTGCTGGTTGACGCTGACCCTTTGCGAACGCATCTTTACAGTCGCAACCGTCAGGCGATATTTAACACCTTAGCCAAGCTTGATCGTGAGCTTGAGTATGGCTATCGCGGTCTGCAGGGCAGTGGCACGCTGCTTTACCATGATCAACTCTACTATTTTGAGCAGGCCTACGCGCTAAAGGTGTTGGCGGTGCTTGAACATTCAACAGCGGGGGTGAACAGTGAGTCGCTGCTGGCGATGCGCCAGATCATCGCGCAACAGCAGGCCGGTTGTCTGCTGCTTGATGAGAATTTTCCCGCTCCCTATCTTGACCTGCTGTTAGGTGAGGTGACCCCCTCGACAATTAATTTGGGTTATATCGATAGCCTTGGGACACGCTTTGCTGCCGGTAGTGATCTCTATCTTCAGATGATGCGCCATAACGCCGGGGTGATTGCCACCTGTGTGCGCTCCAAGGCTAATACGCAGGCGGCGGTGGAAAACGAATCTTTGGCAGGAACCATTGGCAGACAGTTCATGCTGCTTAATCAGCACGGTCAACTGGTGACACGGGAAGAGATGTTGGGTAGTTATCAACTTATCTACTTTGGCTATACCGGCTGTCCTGATGTCTGCCCCACTACGATGCAGACCATGGTGCAGGCGCAACAGCGTCTTGGGGAGCTTGCCAGTGCGGTGAAACTCTACTTTATTACCGTTGATCCTGAACGCGATACGGTCGGGCGCATGGCTGAGTATGCCGACTATTTTGGCAATGCGGTGACCGCGTTAACCGGAACCCCGGCAATGATTGAGCAGGTCGCACGCGACTATCACATCCGTTATGAACGGCTTGAAAATGCCAGCGACAATGGTAATTATCAGCTTGATCACACTGCAAGCACCCTGCTGCTCTCGCCAACGGGGGACTTTATCGCCCGTATTGCCTATGGGGTGAGTGCGGGTGATATGGCTGCGGTAGTGAAGCACTATATCGAAGCAGAGCGGGGCAGATAACGCCTGAGAACGCTTTGCTCAGGCCTCAGGATGGCGCGTCTTCTCATCATCCACCGGGCTGGACGGGAGTGCCGTCACTGCGTCACTTAGGTGCATCTCATCGCGAACGGCTATCTCATAGAGCCGATCAAGAATGGCGTTCATCTTGGTTAACTCTTTTTTATAGTTATGCAGTTCACTAACTGCGGTGACACTATCCTCGCTCTGCTTTAGGTGAAAGATATGGTGAGCAAGCTGATGTAGATGGTTGTGTGGCTCTTTAAGTGCCTTAAACGAGGAAAGTTCGGCAAAGGGGCCGAGCTTCGCCTGATCGTACCAGCGCCCCAGGGCGCACTGGTGTACATCACCGATACTCTCCTCAGTGACGATATCGCCACAACTGAGTAGCATTTTATTCAGGCGCAGCTTGCGAAAGAGATGTTCAATTCTGCCAATCGCAATCTCTTTGCCGGGGAGGTTATAGGTTGAAAAGAGCCGCAGCTGTTTGGAGAGCACTGCGTAGAGTTTATCAATACTTTGAATGGTAGCATCCATTTCGGCGCTGCTGCGGTGACTTATCTGGCGAATAGCGGTAGCCTTCTGGCGCATTGCATCGGTCTCTTGGCGCTGTTGATCAATGCTGTAGCTAATTTCACGCAGGAGCAGTTTTATCACCATATTTTGGTGGTCGTTGGTGGTGGTGAGATCCTCCATCTGTCGGGTGTAGTGAAGACTTATCTTTACCTGATTTAGCCCCTCATTCATCGCCTCTTCGGTGCGTTCGATCTGTTCATGAACTTTCTGGGTGACACTCGAGATGACTCGGGTGGCATCCTCTGTCTGTTGCGCGATGTTGTTTATCTCCTCGGCGATAGCCTTAAAGCCTGAGGTATCGCCTTCTTTATTCATCTCATCGGCTTCAATCGCGGTATTTAGTGACAGCAGTCGAATTTGGTCGGCAATCTCATTAATCAGTTTGGTGATTTCACTAATCGAGATAGAGTTTTGCCGCAGCTTGACGGTCTCTGCGGCGGCGTGGGAGAGGGTTTTGTGCAGATGGTTAACACTCTCCTGAGTTGCCGAAATAGCGTCTCGCTCCTGCGCTGAAGTGATATCGTTTGCCGCTATTTTTTGGTTCACCTGTTCAGCTTGCCGCAACACGACTTGATGGGCATCGAGATGTTGCTGCAGCTGTTTTTCGATGGCATCTACCTGCTGCTGTTGATCTTTAATGGTGATAAAGAGCATTCCGGTGTTGTCGGCATTGTCGATACTGTATTTAGCCACATCAATCAGTTGGCTAAAGGCGGTAATACGGCTGTTGCGACTCGCTTCCCGAGCCTTTTCGGTATTGCTGACCAGTTGGCGAATCTCGCCGTAATAGGGGTTATCGAGTTGAAAGTCGAGGTTACCCTGGGAGATCTGCTGCAGCGACTGCATCATTTGGCGAATCGGCTTTAAGATGCCGATAAAAAAGAGAATGAGCAGCAGTAGATCAAACAGCAGGAGGATAATCACGCCGACCAGCAAGTTGGTGGAGATAATGCCGCTGCTATAGAGGTGGTGCCAGATAAGCAGATAGGGCGCGCCAATCACTGTCCCGATGAGGAGAATATTATTGGTGAGTGAGGTGGATTGAATATACATGGTTCGGGAGCTGTTTATCCTTTGGGGGGAACCGCTTGTGGACAGTGGTAGTGTATCGCTTGGGGAGGGTCGACATCGATGCGTAGCGCCGTGAGTTGACCGCCCCAGAGGCAGCCGCTATCAACGCCAAAGACGTTGTGATCATGGTAGTAGCCCAACGTTGACCAGTGACCAAAGACAATGCGGTCGTGACGGCTTTTGCGATGTTTAATTCGGTACCACGGCTCGGGTTTGCCCTGCTGTGGCGCTCCGGGGGCACTTTTTATTTTAAAATCGAGTTTGCCATCGGGATGAATATAACGGGTACGGGTTAGGGCATTGACGATATAGCGCAGGCGATCATCCCCCTTGAGGTCGTCATGCCAGTTGTCGGGCTTATTGCCGTACATCGCTGTGAGAAAGTGGTAGCACTCTCTGCTCTGTAGTACCGCTTCCACCTCGGCGGCACGCTGTTGCGCTTCGCTGATGCTCCAGTGGGGGGGAATGCCGGCATGCACCATGGTTAAGGAGAGCGCGGGATCATGGTGGATCAGGGGGCGGTAGAGTAGCCAGGTGAGCAGATCTTCACCATCGGCTGCCTTGAAGATCGGGGCGAGGGTATCGCTGTTCTTAAAGTGGCGATGCAGCTGTTGCCAGATTGCCAGAAGGTGCAGGTCATGGTTACCCAGCACACAAACCGCATGATCACCCATACTTTTAACAAAACGCAGTGTCTGCAGGGAGTGGGGGCCACGATTGACCAGATCGCCGACAAACCAAATCCGATCACTGCTGGTATCAAAGTTCAGTCTCTCCAGCAGGCGCAGTAGCGACTCATAGCAGCCCTGAATATCGCCAATGGCATAGATGGCCATAATCAGTCACGTCTCTGGTGACGTCGGTCATCTTTAACCATGACTATTGCCTCATTGACGGCCGTCGCCACCCGCTTGTTAATTGAGTCGTGATCCTCAGCGCTCAGGTTATTCGTGGCATCAATATCGTTCAGAACATAACGTGGTGGCAGGCGACTAAGACTCAGGGCAAGAATATCGGTAAGCTTTACCGGGTCGCTAATCCCTAAATCAAGGGCAGCACGGGCGAGAATATGTTCAATAACAATGGGTTTGTAAAAGTTATGTACTGCTTCAAAATCCATTCCTGCTCTCCGTAGTGGTGGTTTAGCTTAGTCAACTCCTGCGGCGGTGGCAACTGGCATTAGGCAGCGCGCCATTATTCTATGCCAGACTGCTAATCTTCGGGGGCTTAACCCTGGCGTAGTTGCCATGTCGGTTGCTCCTGCGGGTTGATAAGCTGGTGTGCAAACAGCCATTGGCGTGCATCTTCCGCATCTTCATAAAACCATGCAGTGGCGGAGCCGAGGCGGTAACTGTAGCCCCAACTATCCATATCCTGCATCATGCGCAGACGCCCGCAACAGGGGAGCTGATCGGCAAGCAGAATTTGCAGGTAGTTTACCGCATCCTCTTCATCATAGCCGCCTCCGGCATTGGTATCGAGGGTTGTCCGGCGCAGGTTATCCATGCAGACAAGGTGACAGAGTTCATGGAGTGCGGAGTGTAACGGCGTATCGTTGCGGACATAGAGATTCATGCGAATAATGCCCGCCTCGGGGTCGCCAAACCAGCTTCCGGGAATCGTGTGGTGAGAGGCGACCTGTTGCAGGGTGACACCATAGTATTCGGTAATTTGCTGTAGTTCGGCCAGTGGAATATGTTCTATACAGAGCACTGTCCGGCTTAAGTCGGGTTGTTCCTCTGTTGCTGTCGTGGTTCTGTTCATGAAATTTCGCCAGGATTTAGCTGATTTGCCAGCGCTGCAAATTGCACCAGGCTAAGGCGTTCCGGGCGCTCACCAGGATCAATGTTGGCAGCGCTGAAATGTGTTTCGTTGAGCAGATTTTTAAGACTGTTGCGCACGGTTTTACGGCGCTGTGAAAAGGCGGTCGTGACCACCTGTTCAAGTGATTTCAGGTGATGCAGCGCCACCGGCGGTGTGCGATGGGGAACCAAGCGGACCACCGCTGAGGTAACCTTCGGTGGCGGCGAAAACGCTTCAGGAGGCACTTCAAAAAGGCGCTCTACCTGACAGTGATAGCTCACCATAATACCAAGCCGGCCATATTGCTCGCTGCCGGGGGTAGCGACAAGCCGATCGGCCACCTCGCGTTGCAGCATAAAGTGCATATCGGCGATAGCCACGTGCGAGGCGAGCAGATGAAACAGGAGTGGCGTGGTGATGTTATAGGGGAGGTTACCGACAATGCGAAATGCGGCGTTATCCTGAGCAATCCGACTGAGGTTAAAACGCAGAATATCCTCACTGTAGAGTGTCAGTTGTGCGGCGGTGAAGTGGCGCTGTAGATAGGCGACAAGATCGCGGTCAATTTCGACTGCCGTCAGATGCTTGATTCTAGTTAACAGAACCGCTGTGAGCGCCCCTTGACCGGGGCCAATCTCTAGCAGGTTGTCGCCTAGTTGTGGCGCGACTGCATCGGCTATCTGATATAGCACAGAGCGGTCAATTAGGAAGTTCTGACCGAAGCGTTTGCGGGGGCGATGGCTACTAGGCATTAGCTGATATCGTCGTGGATGAGCGCTGAGGTCATCTCACGGGCAACCTTCAGTGCATAGTTGAGGCTGCCATAGTCGGCACGTCCAGTTCCGGCAAGCGGCAGGGCGGTGCCATGGTCAACCGAGGTACGCACGATCGGTAGCCCCAGGGTGATGTTGACGCCGTGGTTAAAACCGATATGTTTAAGCACCGGCAATCCTTGATCATGATACATCGCCACCACGGCGTCACATCTGGCAAGTTGTTTGGGGGTAAAGGCGGTATCGGCGGGAAGGGGGCCGATGATCTGCCAGCCCTGTTGTCGCAGTTTGTCAAGAACGGGTTTAATAATGATATCCTCCTCCTGGCCTAAATGGCCATCCTCTCCAGCGTGAGGGTTGAGTCCGCAGACTGCAATTTCCGGTGCTTTAAGCTGAAACTGCTGTTTGAGCGACTGGAGAATAATAGTCAGACGTGCCTCAAGGCGGCTTGCGGTCACGGCTTGTGGTACCTCCCGTAAGGGCAGGTGAGTGGTGATGAGCGGTACGCGCAGGGTCTGGCGCTGCGGCGGTGCCAAGGGATTGTGGTAAGGGGCTGCGAGCATCATCACCACCTCGGTACTAGCGCATAATTCAGCCAGATATTCTGTATGACCGGTAAAGGGAGTTCCGCCTTGATTAATCACCCCCTTATGCAGCGGCCCGGTGATTAAGGCTCGATAGTGACCCTCCTGACAACCGCGTACAGCTTTGCTCAGTGAGTTCAGCAGGTAGTCGGCATTTTGTGGATTGGGTTGACCACAACTCACCTCGGCGGGAAGTGTTGCAGCGACGATACGCAGGGTTGCACGCTGTGTGACTGGCGTCTTAGCATCGACCAGTTTTAGCGGTAAGCGCAATATTTTGGCGCGTTGCAGCAAAAGGTCTGGATCGGCAAGCGTGACCACATCGTTTAACGGGAACTGCTGCGCAAGGGTGATAATAATATCAGGACCAATACCGGCAGGCTCGCCTGGGCAGTAAACCAGCGGCGAGGCGATCACTGTTCACGCCTAATTTCAACATAGGACTCATCACGCAGGCGCCTTAGCCAGCTATTGCGTTCATCCTCAAGTTTTCGTTGATGCAATGCTTCGTGGGCACGTTTGCGAAGTTCGCTGTCGCTCTCATCTGTTTCGCGCCAGCCATGAATTTGCAGAATATGCCAGCCAAACTCGGTTTGAAAAGGGGGGCTTATCTCGCCCTCTGCTAGCGTTTGCAGCGCGCGACGAAACTGTGCGACATAGCTCTCTGGTTTACCCCAGCCAAGCTCCCCCCCTTTGATGGCACTGCCGCTGTCAGCGGAGACGTTGCGTGCCAGTTCGGCGAAGTCGGCACCTGCTTTAAGTTGCTGGTAGACCGCCTGCGCACGCTGCTGTGCCGCAGCAAGTTCGCTTGCCGAGGTTGCTGCAAACAGAATATGACGGGCATTCACCTGTTTAACCATTATCGCCTGGGTATTGCGCATATCGACGAGCTTAATTAGGTGAAAGCCGCTGCTGTTTTGCAGGGGGAGGGAGATATCGCCAATCTGCATCTCGGTGGCGACATCGGCAAAGAGTGTCGGTAACAGCTCTGCTTTGCGCCACCCTAAGTCACCCCCCTCCAGCGCCTGGGCGCTATTGGAGTAATTTATCGCCAGTGTCTCAAAGTTTGCCCCCTGCTTTAACTCCTGATAGAGCTGTTTGGCCTGTTGCTGGGCGCGCTCGACCGTTGCGGCATTCGCCGCTTCGGGGGTGGCAATTAATATATGGGCAAGACGATACTCACGGTGCTGATTGAGTTGTGAGGATGAGGCGAGAAAGTGATCAACCTCCTGGGGGGAGACGCTTACCTTGCTGTCAACCTGACTGTTGCGTAGACGGCTGATAATAATCTCATCGCGCAGCTGTTCACGATACTGTTCATAATCGATCCCCTCAGCAGTCAGGGCGGCATGAAATTGGCTCAGCGTGAGGCGGTTATCGGTGGCGATATTAAGAATAATCTGGTTCAGTGCGGCATCATCGAGCGTGATGCCGGCAATTTTAGCTAGATCAAGCTGTACCTGTTCGTTAATCATCGTCTCCAGCACCTGACTCTCAAGACGTTCAACGGAGGGGATTGGCTTGCCGTTATGGCGGAGTTGATCGGTCACAAGTTTAATCCGCGCATTCAGTTCCAGGCGGGTAATCACCCCGTCATTGACCACGGCGACAATCGCATTAATCTGTCGTTCACTCGCCTGTAATGGTGTCTGTCGCCAGGGGAAAACCACCAGCAGCAGGGTCAGCAGGGTGAAAGCGATTTTTTTTAATAGGGAGGGGGATATCCGTGGTTGCACAATCTCTTCCTGTGACTTTAGATTAGGGTGATGTTGAGGTGTTAAGGATACCACGTTCGAGCTCATCTTCGAGGCGGTTACTAAAGGGTGCGAGTCCGGTAAGCGCCAGCGACAGATAAAAACTTTCGTCATAGCGGTTACTCTCTTCATGCCACTGGCGACGTAGCAGGGTACGCAGTGACCAGCAGCAACTACGGTACTCACCCCCCAGAATCAGATCACTCTGTCGCTGATAATAGTGGTCATATTGCCATAAGCCAACGATCTGCCAGCGTGGCGAGAGGCGCAGGTTGGCGAGAATATCGCTCTGTTGCAGGGGTGCGGTGGTGTCGTTAACCGCATTACTCTGTTGTTCATCGTAGTGGGTGAGGCGCAGTTCGGATCGCGGATTAAGCTGATAGCGCACCCCCACCTCCAGCGCCAGGCTATCACCATTATCAGCAATCTGCTGCTGATGGCGCAGCTCTAGCTGACGGTTGGGCGTCAGGCGTGTGCGTAGCAGCGTAGCGCTATCGAGATCTTCATGCCAGAGGCCGTTTAGCGTCACCTTTGGGGAGTTAAAAAAGTGAATGCGGCCGATACCGATCTGTAGTCGTTCACTGCCGCTGGGATCAAAAAATTGACTACTGAGGGCAAAGTTGGCCTGTTGACTGTCACCAAGACGGTCACTGCCGCTAAAGCGGTCGGGGCTAAAGAGGCGATCCCAGCTCAGGGGAATACGGTTACTGTCAAAGTTGGGACGCAGACTCTGATCTTCATAGGGGATGTAGAGCAGATAGAGGCGGGGGTCAAGCGTTTGATGCCACCCCGCGTCACCCCGCAGGGTCAGATCACGCTCAAAAAAGAGGCCGCTGTCGATGGATAAGATGGGAATATTCAGCGGTTTACTTGCATAGATCTCTGCTGCTGTTTGTGACAGTTGATAGTGGCTGTGGTGCAGTGCAAGTTCAGGACGAAAAAAGCCGCTGCTTTTGTGGTAGGGCAGGGCGACAGCTGGGCGTAAAGTGGTGCGTTCGCCTTTAATCATCGCCTCATCACGATGGCGAAAGCGGCTCCACTCACTGCGTAGCGTCGGCTTTAGGGCGAGGTGCGTTGGCGGTTGCCACGCCAGGCTTAAGGTGGGCAGACGCTGGTAGGTCAGGGTGCTGCTTAGCGCTTGTGGTTGTGACACGGTGGCACGCAGTTGCAGATGCTGTTGCCGTAACCCGGCTTGCAAAATGCGGGGTGCCTCATCTGCATCACTATCGATATATTCACTGTCAAAGTCAGTTAACCACTCGGCATCACTTAAACGTTGATAACGCAAATGACTGTAGATGCCGTTACTTAGCTCTAAACGGTGGCTAAGGTGGGTAAAGCTGCGACTGCCAAGTTCATTAAGCGGGTCATCAGCAAGATGGCTATAGGCGATCTCGCCACGTTGATAGTTGCCTAAACCACGCCACTCAAGCTGTTGCATCACCCCTCGTTTGGCAAGAAAGCGCGGCGTATAGGTGGCATCCTGTTGTGGGGCAATATTCCAGTAGAGGGGGATCTGTAGATCGCTGCCGTTACGGTCACTATGGTGATAGCTAACGGGCAGCAGACCACTTTTTCGCCCCTCTAGGGGGAAGTTTATGTAGGGAAGATAGATTAGCGGCACCCCTTTAATGGCAAAAAATAGGTGATACGCCTCGCCAAGATTCTCCGCCTGATTGAGCTGCATCTTCGGGGCGTTAAGCTGCCAGTCCGGATTCTCTCCCGGACAGGTGGTAAAACTGACTTGTGACAGGGTAGCGGTGGTTGGAGAGAAAGCTAATGATGCGGCACTACCGCTGGCGGCAAGGGTGGGAAAGTAGAAGCGGGCGGTCGTAAAGTTACCGCTGTTGGCGCTTAACGAGAGTGACGCACGTTCACTGGTGAGCGTAAAGGGTTCACTTAGGTAGCGAATATGGCCGTTGAGTTGCAGCTCACCGCTGTGACGCTGATAGAGCCCGTTATCGGCATGAATACGGCGTCCCTCCCCCTCAATGGTCAGATCGCCAGCAAGGTGAAACTCATCGGCGTTCTCAATGGTGATCTGTTTTGCTGTAAATAGTAGTTGATCTTCTTTCGAGATATGCTCTATATTTGATTGAAATTTATCCATTTTGCATTCTGGTATCTCAACTGTCTCGGCCCCGTATAAGGTCGGGCAAACAAAGAGGAAGAGGTAGCAGCATCGTTGCCACAAAGGCGGGGCAGATCTGGGCATGGAGTGTCAGTTAATACCAAGGGGTGAGAAAATGGCTATTGTAACCGTGAGGCAGGGTAACGCCCAGCGAAGATTCTCTGTTGTGCAGCGTGCTATGCTCTGGTCACCGCTGCTGCTGTTACTGCAAAGTACCGCAGCGGCGGCGGCAAATAAACATGAGGTGGCGGGCGATAATCTGCGTTTGGCGCTGCCGCTCTCTGCGATTGCCGCTACGTTGGGTTATCACGATGTTAAAGGCCGCCAGCAGTTTGGTGCCTCCCTGTTAACCACCACGTTGGCCACCTACGCGCTAAAAGCGGGGGTGAACAAGCAGCGTCCCGACGATCCTGCGAACGATCCCGAGGCGGAGGATGCCTTTCCTTCAGGCCATACGTCAGTCGCCTTTGCTGCAGCAGCGTTTCTTAATCGTCGCTACGGGCGCAGCTGGGGGGTTCCTGCCTATGCCGCCGCAACCTATGTAGGTTGGAGTCGGGTGGAGATTAATGCCCATGACGAGGTGGATGTTATCGCGGGGGCGCTGCTGGCTGTGGGGGTGAATGCACTGTTAGTGACCCCTTATAATGATGCGGTGCGTAAAGTATCGCTCTCGCTCTGGCCGATGGAGGGGGGTGGCTTGGTACGCCTTAGTGCGTGGTGGTAACTTTCTACTTGAAATTGCAGGGTCGTTGGCTGCAGTCGCTCACCCCAATCACTTAGGTTGTCTAAGCTCATAGGGATTCGCAACCTTGCCACCTACCTGCATTTCCAAGTAGTTTGGGTATATTGAGTTGCTGTCTCTGGAGAACAGGGGCGAAAGAGGCCCCTGTTTTAATCAGATAACAGGTTAGACGACCAACACATTACGCAGTTTGTGAAGTGCGCTCTTCTCAAGTTGGCGAATACGTTCGGCAGAGACTTCGTAGCGGTCACCCAGCTCCTGCAGCGTTGACTTCTCATCATTCAGCCAACGGGCACTAATAATCTCTTGGCTGCGTTTATCCAGGGTTTTCAGCGCCAGGGCAAGCTGGTGGTTAGCGTGGTTGTCCCACTGTTCGTTTTCAACTTCACGGCAGGGGTCGTAACGCTCATCCTGCAGGTAGGCGACAGGTGCGACGCTCGTGCTGTCATCGCCATCATCACCATCAGCCGCGCCGTCGAAGCCCATATCGCGACCACTGAGGCGGGACTCCATCTCCATGACTTCACGGGTGGTGACCCCCAGCTCGCTGGCCACCGTCTCAACCTCCTCCTTGTTAAACCAGCCAAGACGCTTTTTTGAGCCGCGCAGGTTAAAAAAGAGTTTACGTTGCGCTTTGGTGGTCGCAACTTTGACAATTCGCCAGTTTTTCAGAATAAATTCATGAATCTCGGCACGAATCCAGTGTACCGCATAGGAGACAAGGCGTACGCCCATGGTGGGATCAAAACGTTTGACTGCCTTCATCAGACCGATATTGCCCTCTTGGATAAGATCGGTATGGGCAAGACCATAACCGCTGTAGCCACGGGCAATATGAATAACAAAACGCAAGTGTGACATCACCAGACGTTGGGCGGCGGCAATGTTACCTTCATCCTGTAGCTGCATACCTAGCTCATACTCCTCTTCTGCGGTGAGCATCGGGATCTGGTTCGCACTGCTAATGTAGGCACTCAGGCTGCCGGCAGAGAGCGCCAGTTGGAGTTGTTTAGCTTTGGTCATTCTTAAATCCTCAATATTAGGGAATTAATAACATACTATCTTGGTTGGTTATTGATCGCAACCCTTTTCATAAAAATTTTTTGGCAGCATGCCGCTTGGGTTTCAGTAGGTGATGGAGAGTGACGGGATATACCCTTTCTACTTGAAATTGCAGGGTCGTTGCACCAAAGGCAGGCTGCGCACGCCGCAGTCGCTCACCCCAATCACATAGTCAATCTAAGCTCATGGGGATTCGCGACTTTGCCGCCTACCTGCACTTCCAAGTAGTTTGGGTATAGACAAAAGGGATCAACTGAAGTTCATGGGCTATTTTTTGTTGGGGTGATAGGGCGTGACTGTGGACTTCCCCTGTTGGTAGTACCAGCGACCATCGCGTTTTATAAATTGGCTCTCTTCCCGTAGGGTATGGCGTTGCCCCTTCTCGCGCAGCTCGGCGATAAAGGTCACCGTACCATTATCATCAGTAGCTTGACCCGCAGTCGTGGCGGTGATGGTTAACCCCAGCCAGCGTAGTTGACGGTCGTGTTGCTCGATATTATCGGGACAATAATCGGGCGCCCAGCTCTCCTTCAGGTAGTCCCAGCGCTTCAGGGTATAGGCGGTATAGCGCGATCGCATGAGTGCTTCAGCGGTGACAGGTAACGCCTCACCATTAATGTAGAGGAGGCAGCACTGTTTAAGATGCCGTGGCTGACCACAGGGACAGCGGTGATTAGCCATCGCCCAAGTTACTCTTCAATGCCGAGGCGTTGCAGACGGTAGCGAAAGGAGCGAAAGGTGATCCCTAAGCGTTTGGCCGCAGCCGTTTTGTTGTAGCGGCAGCGCTCCAAGGTTTCAAGAAGCAGATTCCGTTCAATATCAGCGAGGTAGTTATCAATGCCAATCTCCTCGGCAAGTGCCTGATCCTCCGGTGTATGACCATTGTCGGTTCTGCTTTGGGGTTGCTCAAAACTATCGCTAAGCTGAATATCCTCAGGGGTGATGCTGTTGCCCTCACAGAGAGTCAGAGCACGCTCCAGTATATTTTCAAGTTCGCGCACATTACCGGGAAAGGGGTAGTTTGCTAACAGCTGCAGAGTTTTGCTGCTGATTTGTGGCAAGCGGATCTCCATGGCAGCTCCAAGGCGACTGATAATCGCCTGGCAAAGCAGGGGAATGTCATCGGGATGGTCACGCAGCGCCGGTACTTTCAACTCAATGACATGAATCCGAAAATAGAGATCTTCACGAAAACTCCCCTGTTTAACCATCTGTGCCAGATCCTGATGCGTGGCGCTTAGCAGGCGGACATCGACGGCGATCTCCTGCTCTGCACCGACGGGGCGAATTTTACGCTCCTGAATGGCACGCAACAGCTTAACCTGCATCGCCAGAGGCAGATCAGCCACCTCATCAAGAAAAAGGGTACCCCCATGTGCCGCTTGAAATAGACCACTGCGTTCACTCTGGGCCCCGGTAAAGGCGCCACGGGTATGACCAAATAGTTCACTTTCGATGAGTTCAGCGGGGATGGCGCCACAGTTGACCGGGACAAAGGGGGCGCCAGCGCGCGGGCCATGCTGGTGAATGAGACGGGCGACCAGCTCTTTGCCGGTACCCGATTCACCACTAATGAAGATAGGCGCCTGGCTGCGGGAGAGCTTGTCAATGGTTTTGCGTAGCTGCACGATAGTTGCAGAGTCACCGAGCAGTTGTGGCGTGGTGAAGGATCTATCGCTCTGTTGCTGGTGGAGTTTGAGGGCATTGTTAACAAGTTCGCGCAGGGTATGCAGGTTAACTGGTTTATTGACAAAATCAAAGGCGCCGGCTTTAAGGGCGGTTATTGCCGAATCCATATTGCCGTGAGCAGTAATCATTGCGACCGGCAGTTGCGGATAGTTGTGGTTAATCTCCTGAATTAAATCAAGACCGTTGCCATCAGGAAGGCGCATATCGGTAAGACAGAGCTGAAACTGTCGAGATTTCAGAAGTTTATATGCGTCGTCAAGGGTTGCGGCGGTAACGCAGGCAATCTCCATGCGTGCCAGGGTGAGGGATAAAAGTTCTAACAGATCGGGTTCATCATCGACCACTAGGGCGGTGGCGCGAAAGTTTAATTTAGCGGACATGGGTTGATTCGGTTAGATGTTCGATGCTAAGGCGAAAATGGCTGCCACCCGAAGGTGCGTAATGATAACTTAACTCTGCCTGATTTCCCTGGGCCAGTTCGCGTGAAATGTAGAGACCCAGGCCAGTGCCACGCGATTCTGTGGTAAAAAAGGGTTCAAAAAGACGTTGCTGGTTTTCGGCAGCAACGCCTTGTCCACTATCGTAAATATCAATGTTTACGGCACTTTTCTCTTGTCGACCGACAATACGAAGCAGTGGATAGTGTGCAGGGTTAGCGTGACGCAAACCATTGGCAATGAGGTTGCTGATAATAATTTGCAGGTGCGCGGCATCAAAATAGCAGCTTAGTGAGTTTGGGGTGAGGTTAATCGTAATCGCGCTTTTATCGAGTTGTTGTGCTGTTAAGAGGTTTTCGGTTAATGCTTGCAGCCAAGAGAAAAGCGTAATTTTTTCGCTCATACACTGATCTTTTCGCCCCAGTTGCAAAATTGAGGTGACTATCTCCTCCATTCGCTGCACATTATTGGCAATAATTTCGGTCATGCGCAGATCGGTTGGATTGAGTTGTGGTGATTCAGCTAGGAGTTGACTGGCGTGACTGATGGCGGCAATGGGGTTACGAATTTCATGGGCGATACCGGCAGTCAGGCGACCGAGTGCAGCCATTTTTAGTTCGCGGGAGCGCTTAATGGCGCTACGATTATCCTCTAAAAAAAGCAGGGTGCCGCGGCGTCCACTATTGTTAATGGGATGGAGGGAGAGGTGAAAGCTCTCATCATCATCACGGAGCAGCGAGAGGTTTTGTGACAGATTCTGGTTTGCCGGATCCGTAATAATTTGCATAATTACTTCGGGAAGCGCCGAAATGCTCTGCGCCGGTTCCCCTTCAATCCCAATCATTTTACGCGCTGCACTGTTAAACAGATGAATTTTTCCGAGCTTGTCAAAGGCGATAACGCCGGTCTCCATCTTCTCGACGGCAAACTCTGCAAGCTGGGCGAGATTAGCAATATCAATCTCATGTTGGGCAACCTGCGCTTCGCTTTCATGAACCCGTCGTGCCAGTGTGTGGGTTAGGATCGCGGTGGAGAAGAGCGCAGCGCCGAGGAGTCCGGCGTAGGGGTAGTTAATCAGTGCCACGGGTGTCGCAGTGGCGGTAAAGGTCTGTTCTATCAAAATGGCAATGGTCGCCGCCGCCGCTAGTAGTGGGGGTAGCTGACCACTCACCAGCATACTGTTACTGGCAATGCTAACCACCAGAAGAATCCCCATACCGCTACTGACGCCGCCACTAAAGTGCATGAGCAGGGTAATGCAGGTGATATCGACACCTACCAGAAGCAGTAGTTGGGTATAGAAGCCGGGGCGGCGTAGCAGCAGTGAGATTGTGGCAAAAACTGCGATAAGCAGATAGAAGAGAGATAGCTGAAAAAAGAGTTGTGGATGGCTGCTCCCCAGCGGTGCCGGCAGGCTCTCCCCAATAATCAGGGCGACCAGCAGCAGGATGAGCGCAATACGGTAATAGTTAAAAAAGATAAGCGGTCGCCAAGGCCGCTTATCCTCCAGTGGAGCAGAATAGGCGTCAGCACTTTTCATTATTTTAGACGTGGTCGCGATGCTCTTGGCAGCAGTAGTAGTGACCATCCTTCATAAAGGCTTCTCGTTCCGGAAAGTGTAGCTGGCACTGCTGGCAGCGAACCATTCGTTCTGAGCCAAGCTGATCCGGTTGCGAAGGGGCATTGAGGGAGTCATCCCGCTTTGTCGCGTGTTGCTGGTAACGGCGATAGAGGCCGTAGGCTATCCAGCCCAACAGGGCAAGAATGATGAGACGAATTAAACCCATATAGAGATTCCTGTGTGGTGGCAGCTGCCGGGGGGTGGCAACTGCTGACAATGTTAATCACGATGTCTGAAAAGCAGGGGTAGAACATCACGAAAGTGTTTGACAAAGTGGGGGGTGATATTTTCGCGAATGTGCTCCGGTAGCTCCTCAAAATCACCACGGTTGGCATTGGGGAAAATAAGTTCAAAAACACCGCTGCGGCGGGCGGCAATCACTTTTTCACGAACCCCCCCAATAGGGAAGATGTGGCCGGTGAGGGTCAGCTCCCCAGTCATTGCAACCGCCTTGGTAATGCGTTCACGACGTGCCAGAGAGAGTAGGGCGACGGCCATGGTAATGCCGGCGCTTGGGCCATCTTTGGGGGTGGCACCCTCGGGAATGTGCAGGTGGACAAAGGCGTTGTCAAAAAAATCTTCGCTACCTTGAAACTGCTTTAGGTTGGCAGCGATAAAGCTGTAAGCGATATCCGCCGACTCCTTCATCACATCCCCCATCTGCCCAGTGAGTTTAAAACCACGGTTTTTGGTGTGAATAAGCGATGCCTCAATGCTTAAGGTCGCTCCACCCATCGATGTCCATGCGAGGCCAGTGACCACGCCGATACCGCTCAGGTTTTTATCTTTGGCAAAAGTCGGTTTGCCGAGAAAATCGCTTAGGTTGCGCGGGCCGATACGAATGCACCCCTTAAATCCGTCGACAACCTTTCGTGCTGCCTTGCGGGAAATTTTGCCCAGCTGTTTCTCAAGGTTGCGTACCCCTGCCTCGCGTGCGTAACCATCAATAATTTGGGTAATCGCCACATCGCTAATTTTCAACTGGCTCGGACGCACGCCGTTACGCTCCAGTTGCCGTGGCACCAGATGGTTTTTGGCAATGAGAAGTTTCTCTGCAGCGATATAGCCCGACAAGCGAATCACCTCCATGCGATCAAGCAGGGGCCCCGGAATGGTGTCCAGTTGATTGGCGGTGCAGATGAAGAGCGTTTTAGAGAGATCAAAACGGAGATCAAGATAGTGATCAAGGAAACTGTTATTTTGCTCCGGATCAAGCACCTCCAGCAGCGCCGAGGCGGGATCGCCCTGATAGGAGGCGCCAATTTTGTCAATCTCATCAAGCATTATCACCGGGTTTTGTGTTTTTGCGTCTTTTATTGCCTGAATAATTTTTCCCGGCATCGCGCCAATGTAGGTTCTGCGGTGCCCTTTGATTTCAGCTTCATCACGCATTCCGCCAAGCGAGAAGCGGTAAAACTTACGCTCAAGGGCAGCGGCAATTGAACGTCCGATAGAGGTTTTGCCAACCCCCGGCGGCCCGACTAATAGCAGTATGGAGCCGGAGATCTCGCCTTTTAATTTCCCAACCGCAAGAAACTCTAGAATGCGCTCTTTAACATCATCAAGGCCGTCATGATCCTTATCGAGCACTCTGCGGGCGTGCGTCAGCTCAAGCCGATCCTTGGAGGTAATACCCCAGGGGAGGTTGGTCACCCAGTCAAGATAGTTTCTCGTCACCGAGTATTCAGGCGATCCGGTTTCAAGAATAGCGAGTTTATCCATCTCTTCATCAAAGCGGTTTTTCGCCTCATCAGGGAGAGTGAGGAGTTTAATGCGTTCGGAAAAACGGTCAATCTCGGCGGTGCGGTCATCCTTGGCGATGCCCAGCTCCTGCTGAATCTCCTTAAGTTGCTCGCGCAGAAAAAACTTCCGCTGCTGGTCGGTCATCTTCTCCTCGACCTTCTTGCGAATTTGCGTCTGGAGTTTGGCGACCTCTATCTCATTTTTCAGCAGTACCAATACCTTTTGCATCCGCTCAATAATCGGGAAGAGCTCAAGAACGCTCTGTAACTCCTCTTTGCTGGCAGAGGTGAGGGCGGCGGCGAAGTCAGTTAATGGTGAGGGATCATTGGGGCTGAAGCGGTTAAGGAAGTACTTTAACTCTTCACTGTAAAGCGGGTTTAGCGGTAACAGATCCTTAAGTGCGTTAATGATCGCCATGGCGTAGGCCTTCACTTCATCGGGCTGACTGCTGCCGCCGCCATTCACTTCCGGCGCATACTCGACAATGGCACGGTAAGGTGGCGATGCCGAGAGCCAGCGGACAATGGTAAAGCGTTGAATCCCCTCGGCAATAAATTGCATTTTACCGCTCGAGTGCCCCGGATGGTGGAGCTCGACAATGCTGCCGACAGCGTAAAAATTTTTGGGTAGCAGCGGCTCTTCGGGATCGCCGCGCACCAGCAGCAGACCGGCATAGTGCTCATCTGCCCTGCCAATCTCCTCAACGGTCTCTAGCCAAGGCTCCTCATTCATCAGAATGGGGAAAGCCTGGGCGGGGAAGAAGGGGCGTTCAAAAACCGGCAAAATGTGAAGCATCTTGGGGAGAACTTTACCCTTGAGAATAAGACTCGACTTGCTGCGGCTTTTTTTGGCAGGTTTCTCCTCGAGCAGTTGCTCTTCACTTTCACTCTCGGGAATATCATCTTTTTTTGCTTTGGATCGTGCCATGTCACTCTGCTCCGGAAAAACAATGAGGCTTCAGATAGGGGCGTTATCGACCCAACTCAATGCACCCTCTGCTATGAATCGGTAAAAGCCTTTAATTTTGGGATTATTGTTAACTGTGTCTGAACGTTTACGCGCAGCCTGCCTTTGGTGCAACGCCCCACCGTTTTCAAGAGTGATGGGTATAGCTGCATTTTAATGCGTTTCGTTCTCTTCCTAGCGTCGAGCTAAAGCAAGCAATCGCGTCAGTCTCTTTTGTGCTTTTTCAAGTTTCTAACAGCATGGCGGCGAGTAGCGGTCGCGCCTCATCAACAAGGACATTAAAGGTGCGGCAGGCGGCTGCGGTGCTCATCACCTCAAAACCGCATTGTCTGGAGATTAGCGGGGTGAATAGTGCGGTCTCTGGATAGCGGTGTTGCGCACCACTGCCGAGCAGAAAGATTTCAAACGAAAAGCGTTGACAGAGATCTTCCAATACTTCTGGGGTCAACTCATCGAGCTTGCGGTAGGGCCAGGGCTCAAGGCTATTGCTGCTGATAATAAAACTTTGCCGTTGCACAATAAGTTCAGGTTGTTCGTGACAGCGGGGTTGTTGTGGCGGTTGCAGGGTGATCTGATTCGCTTGCCAGGCGCTAATGCGGTAGTGGAGGAGGCTACTGTCGCGGTGAAGTTTCAAGGGGAGGCTCCTGTTTGTCATAATATCGGGTATCTCTTGCCGTTGCGGGCTTTACTTTTACGGTGTTGAACAGTAATGTTACCAGCTTTATTTTCAGAAGCGTGCTGCGTGTTTACCCGCTTTGCTGATAACCTCTGTTTTGCTGCATTCACTTGCCGTAAAACACCACTTTAACCTGCTGCCGAGACTATTTTTGTGATTGAGGATTTTGCCCGTATAGAACGTCTGCCGCCCTATGTTTTTAATATTGTGACTGAGTTAAAGGCTCAGGCACGAGCGCGGGGTGAGGATATTATTGACTTTGGTATGGGGAATCCGGATCAGCCCACGCCAAAATTTATTGTCGATAAACTCTGTGAGGCGGCGCAACGGGGTGATACGCACCGTTACTCCATGTCACGCGGTATTCCGCGCCTGCGCAAGGCGATTTGTGGCTGGTACAAGCGCCGTTACGATGTGGATCTTGACCCTGATAAAGAGGCGATTATCACCATTGGCTCCAAGGAGGGGTTGGCGCATTTGGCGTTGGCGACCACCGGGCCTGGGGATACTGTTTTGGTGCCTAACCCTGCCTATCCTATTCACCCTTACGGATTTGTAATTGCCGGCGCCGATATTCGTCACTTTCCGATGACCCCTGAAGTGGATTTCTTTCATGAACTTGAGAGTGCCATTAAGAACTCCTGGCCACGGCCAAAGATGCTGGTGCTGAATTTTCCTGGAAACCCGACTACCGACTGTGTTGAGCTTGATTTCTTTGAAAAGGTGGTAGCGATTGCTCGTGAACACGGGATTTGGGTGGTGCACGATATCGCTTATGCGGAAATTGTCTTTGATGGTTATCAGGCACCATCGATAATGCAGGTGAAGGGCGCTAAGGATGTGGCGGTCGAATTCTACTCACTGTCAAAAACCTACAATATGCCCGGTTGGCGGGTGGGTACTATGGTCGGGAATCCGCGTCTGGTTGCCGCCCTGCAACGGATGAAATCCTATCTCGATTACGGCATGTTTACGCCGATTCAGGTCGCGGCTATCTCTGCGCTGGAGAGTGATCAGAGCTTTGTTGAGGATATTCGTCTGATGTATCAGGATCGTCGTGATGTCCTTTGTGACGGACTAAATGCCATTGGCTGGAAGGTGACGCCTCCCAAGGCGACGATGTTCCTTTGGGCTAAAATTCCCCCCGCTTATGCTGAGATGCGTTCTTTGGAGTTTTGTAAAAAGTTGCTGCAAGAAGCAAAAGTGGCGGTCTCACCGGGCATCGGTTTTGGTGAGTATGGTGATGATCATGTTCGTTTTAGTTTAATTGAAAATGCGCATCGTACACGTCAGGCGATTCGCGGTATTCGTGATATGTTTCGTCGTGACGGGTTTGGCAGTGACGACGTTAATACAGCCAACTAATTGTTGAATAAATATTATCTAAGGTAGGGAGAAGATTTTGAAAGTAATCACTGTTGGACTGTTGGGCTTGGGTACTGTGGGTGGTGGTACGGTTAATGTTCTTAAGCATAATGCAGAAGAGATTAGTCGCCGTTGCGGCTATCAGATTCGTGTCGGTCATGCGTCAGCACGGGATATCACCAAGGCGCGTATTTGTGATACCAGTGACATTCAGTTAACCACCGATCCTGCAGCGGTGGTCACCCATCCTGATGTGGATGTGGTGGTGGAGTTAATTGGTGGTGATACCCTGGCGTTGGAGATGGTGTTGTTGGCCATTGAACATGGCAAGCATGTGGTCACCGCCAACAAGGCGCTAATTGCCAGACATGGTAGCCGTATTTTTGCTGCTGCGAGTGAGCGTGGGGTGATGGTCGCCTATGAGGCTGCCGTTGCCGGTGGTATTCCGATTATTAAAGCACTGCGTGAAGGGTTGGCAGGTAATCGTATTGAGTGGCTGGCGGGCATTATTAACGGCACAGGTAACTTTATTCTTACCGAAATGCGCGAAAAGGGGCGTGATTTTGCCGATGTTCTGCGTGAGGCGCAGCAACTCGGTTATGCCGAAGCCGATCCAACCTTCGATGTGGAGGGGATTGATGCAGCCCACAAGCTGACAATTCTTGCGAGTATCGCTTTTGGAATTCCCCTTAGTTTTTCCAGTGTGAATACCGAAGGGATCACTAAAATTA
Source organism: Gammaproteobacteria bacterium (assembly GCA_015231435.1). Lineage (GTDB taxonomy): Bacteria > Pseudomonadota > Gammaproteobacteria > Thiohalomonadales > Thiohalomonadaceae > JADFYS01. The sequence goes on along the minus strand of JADGBN010000006.1, from coordinate 21,944 downwards.
CCCGTGAAGATGTGCGTAATGCCGAAGAGCTTGGCTACCGTATTAAACATCTTGGCATCGCGCGTCGCACCGATGCCGGCATAGAGTTGCGCGTCCATCCCACCCTTATTCCTGCCACCCAGTTAATCGCCAATGTCAATGGGGTGATGAATGCGGTGTTAGTCAAGGGGAGTGCCGTGGGGCCGACACTCTATTACGGAGCGGGTGCGGGATCTAATGCTACCGCCTCGGCGGTGGTAGCCGATATTATTGATGTCGCGCGGGCGCTGAACGTGCCGGCAGAACTGCGCATACCGGCGCTCGGCTTTCAACCGCAGGAGCTGGCAAATACCACGTTGTTACCGATGGATGCTGTCGAGAGTTACTACTATCTGCGTATGGCGGTTACTGATGAACGCGGAGTTCTTGCGGCGATTACCAAAATTCTCGGGGATAATGACATCTCTATTGAGGCGCTTATTCAGAAAGCGCATCCTGAGGGTGAACTGACGACGCCACTGGTGATGCTGACACATAAAGTCCTTGAGGGGGCCATGAATCGCGCTATCGCCGAGATCGAACGCCTCCCCTCAATACATGGCCAGGTTCTCAGGATTCGTACTGAGCCTTTACAGTGAGAGGTACCCTTCTCGTCGTCGATGACGATGAGTCCAATCGCCTCGCGGCGCAAGCACTGTTATCGCGCCACTATGACGTCCTCACCGCAGAGAGCGGTGAGCAGGCGTTATCGATGGTTCACGGTCCCCAGCAGTTTGATCTAATTCTGCTGGATGTCGTGATGGGTGGTATCGATGGTTATGAGGTCTGTCGTCGGTTAAAGGCCGATCCGAACCCGCTGATTGCCGATGTACCGATTATCTTCTCGACATCGCTGGATGGTATTGAGGAGCAGCGGCGCAGCTTTGCGTTGGGTGCGGTTGATTTTGTTCCTAAACCGATAAACGCCGAGACGCTGCTGGCACGTGTTAATACTCACGTCAAACTCTATTGTGCCAGTCGTCTGTTGTTGCAGCAGAATAATGAGATGAGCCTGCGCCAGCAGGTGATAAGTAATGTCGTGCATGTACTGCGACAGTCAGATCAGTATTACCGTAAAAATCTTCGGACAATCGTCGCACCAATGGAGGTCTCCAATGGTGATGTCCTGCTTTCGGCGCGCGGTCCAGATCGGCGGCAGTTTCTGTTGCAGGGGGATTTTATGGGGCATGGCCTGCAGGCGGCTGTTTGTGTGCCACTGGTCTCCTATATTTTCTACAGCATGGTGCAACGTGGCCATGCGATGGCGGAGATCCTCTTTGAGCTAAATAGTGCACTTTGTCGCCGCTTGCCGGTTAACTACTTTCTTTGTGCCCACCTTATTGAGTTGAGTCCGGATCGTAGCGGCATGCGCTACTGGAATTTTGCCTCACCTGATCTATTGATCTACCGTCAGGGGGCACTGCTTCAGCGTATCGCCTCCCACGCCTTGCCGCTGGGGGTGACCGAACCGTTGCAGGGGGAGTGCAGCGGTGTTGAGGTGATGTTGCAGCCGGCCGATAGAGTCTGCTTTTTTACTGATGGCATTGTGGAAACAGCGTCACCACGGGGCGAGCGTTTTGGTATAGAGCGGGTTATCGCTTTTCTAGTTGACGCGGATGACAGCTTTGAAGAGTTAATTCTTGAGTTACGCCAATTTGCCGGAGATAACGGATTACGTGATGATGTCACCGTAGCCGAGCTAACGATTTAATTTTTTATCATCTACTGCAGGAGCTTAGAGAATGAATCTGGAAAAGGTGATGTTCGGTTTTTTTATTGTGCTGGCGCTCACATTAAACTTTGGTTTTTTTATAGGTGAGTTTGCCAACCCAGATCATCATGATGTTTACGAGCTGTTTGCCGCCATTGTCGTCAGCCTGATAGCGACTATTCTTAAATTTGGTGATCGCAGCCAGATTGGTGCGATTATGTTGGCCACCTCACTGGTTGCCGATTTACAGTTAATCGCCGCAGCCATTGTTTGGGGATATGCGGTTAATATTTTGCATCTCACTGAACCACACCTCTATTTGGGCAGCGTCGTCTCCCTGGCAGGGGGAGCGATGCTGGCGAACTTCTTTTCCGTTGTGCTGTTAATGGTCGAAACCATTAATTTGCGTCACTAAGCCGTCTGTAAAGACGTTGTAGTCACTCACGCCAACTCATTCATGCACCCGGTTATTGCACTGGTACTGAGGCAGATGCGGGCGCCCTTGGCGCTTCTGGTTGTCGCCTATGCGGTCTCCATTCTTGGTCTGGTGCTTATTCCCGGTGTGGATGCCAATGGGCAACCCTGGCAGATGGGCTTTTTTCACGCCTTCTATTTTGTCAGTTATACCGCCACGACCATCGGTTTTGGTGAAATACCCTATCCCCTGACCGACGCACAACGCCTTTGGGTGGTCGTCTGTATCTATCTCACGGTCATCGGTTGGCTCTATGCCATCGGTAAAATTCTCACCCTGGTGCAGGATTCACAGTTTCGCAACTTTGCCAATACTCATAGTTTCAAACGCCAGGTCGAGGCGATGCGTGAGCCGTTTTATATTATCTGTGGTTATGGCGATACCGGCAGTATGCTGGTTCAGGCGCTCAGTTATCGCGGCAAGCGGGTGGTGGTGATCGATGAGTCGGAAAAACGGATTAATCATCTGCACCTGACTAATCTGCCCGTTTATGTGCCAGCCATTTGCGCCGATACCACGCGGGTAAGCAAACTTAAGGAGGCGGGTATTCTGCATCGTTACTGTCTCGGCGTGGTGGCGTTAACCAGTCATGATCAGGCCAATCTGAAAATTGCGATTACCGCAAAGTTGCTGAATCCGAAGCTAACGGTGATCTGCCGTGCTGAAAATCATGATGCCGAGGCCAATATGCACTCCTTTGGCACCGATTTTATTATTAACCCCTTTGATATCTTTGCCCAGCGACTTGCCCTAGCGCTGCACTCCACCGGTGCCTATATTCTTCACGAGTGGCTCTATGGGGTACCCAATGAGCCACTGCCGGAAGCGATAAAGGTACCGCATGGTCTCTGGGTGCTCTGTGGTTATGGCCGTTTTGGCAAGGCGGTCTATAGCAATCTTCAGGATGAGGGGATGAATACCACGATTGTTGAAGCGAAGCCTGAAGAGGCAGACTGCATCGGCATGTGTGTGGTCGGGCGTGGCACTGAGGCGGCTACCCTGCAAGAGGCGGGTATTGAGGAGGCGGTGGGTATTGTCGCCGGTACAGATGATGATACCAATAATCTTTCGATCATCATTACTGCCAAGCAGCTAAATCCCAACCTTTTTACCGTTGCGCGGCAGAATGCTCGTGATAATGATGATATTTTTACCGCTGCGGATATCGATCTGCTGATGCGTCGCAGCCATGTGATCGCCCATGATATTTTTGCCAGACTAACCACGCCGTTGTTAATTATCTTTTTGGATCTTGTGCTTAAACAGAGTCATCACTGGGTCAACCTGTTGGTTAGTCAGCTTGCGGCGGTGGTGGAGGGTGAGGTGCCCGATATCTGGACCTTTAACATCAATCCCCGTGGTACTGCTGCGGTTTACGACGCCATTAAGGCGGGGGATCTCGTTACCTTAGGGGAGATCCTTGTCGATGCGCGACAGCGCAGCCACCACCATAGCGCCTTGGTCCTGTTAGTACGCAACAATCGTGGTGAAATTCAGTTAGCGCCGCAGTGTGACTATCCGTTACAGCATGGCGATGAGCTTCTGATCTGTAGCGCCAGAGGCGTTGAAAACAAGATTCGCACGGTGTTAAGTAATCATAATGCGTTATTTTATATCCGTACCGGTATTGACCGTCCCACCGGATGGATTTGGGAAAAACTTTTTCCGTATCAGCCTGCAACCTCGCAGCATGAACCTTAATCCAGTGGTCGTGGCTATGGTTTGTCGGCTACACTTGTCGCTTAACTCACTTTGGAACAGCTCCTTATGAAAATCTCTTTTGCGGGTCGCTTTGCTGTGCAGAGATCCCACCTTCTTCTTCTGTTACTGCTCTTTCCGTTCACGGTCGTCGCCGAACAGCGTTACGTCACCGATCAGTTTGAGATCACCCTGCGTACCGGAGAGGATAACAGCTACCGTATTTTGCGTATGCTGCCCAGTGGTGAGTCATTGGATTTACTCGAAGAGAGAACGGCAACAGGCTACTCACGGGTGCGTACCAAAGCAGGTCAAGAGGGGTATGTGTTAACTCGAGAACTGTTAAAAGAGCCGGTGGCGCGTCAGCGGCTGGCAGCGGTTGAGGCTAAACTTGCCGATCTGCAGGCCTCCCCAGATGTGATGTTGGGTCGCTTTAATGCACTGCAGGAGCGTTATCAGCAGTTGGAGGAGCGTCATAACGCGCTTGATAAAGAGTATTCGCGGATTGTTACCGAATATGACACGCTACTCAACAGCTCCCAGAATCTGCTGGATCTAACCGCAGGGCGGGATCGCTTGCAGGGGCAGGTGGAGGAGTTGCAAAGCGAGTTGAACACCCAGCAGCAACTCAACGCCTCTTTGAATAAACAGACGCTACAAAACTGGTTTTTAATCGGTGCAGGGGTTCTCTTCGCCGGTATTTTATTGGGCGTGTTACTGCCGCGACTCCAGTGGGGTCGTAAAAGGAGCAACTGGTCATCCTTATAGCACTCATATTCTCAAATGCCGGATTTAATTTATTTTTATCATATTTTTATATTTTTAATTGGGTACAAAAAATGTTTCTGAGAAGAGGATCTTTTTCACTGGCTATCGCTATTGCCACTCTCCTATCGGGTTGTGGTGGTTCTGATGAGGCGAGCACGCCTGTTGCAACAACACCTGTTGTCACCCCCTCCGCGCCGCAACAGCAGGTTCAGGCAAACCAGACGGTACGCCCCGATTTTTCCGGCCACTCCAGTGATAGCGGTATGCTTGATCTCTATAGCGTACCGGCGCTTAACAGTGGCAGTGGCAAGAAGCTGTTTGCCGTCTATCTAGTGGGTAGCGATCTTGAGACCAACATGGAGGCGGGTAGTATCGATCTGCTTGAAATGGTGGAGGGTTACAACTCGCTCTCAGCTTCGGAAAAGGCGAAAGTGGATGTGGTTGTCGCCTTTGGTGGAACGCAAAAAGAGGGGTGGCAGGGGGTACGCTTCGCCAGTATGGAGCAGATTATTGCGGATGCCGGTGATGGTCGTTTTGGTAATAATGCCAGCTATCTGCACACCTCATCGGGTGCCAATATGGGCGATGCGTCAACCTTAAAGCACTTTGTCGACTATCTGCAGGCGGGTTATGGTGAGCATCAGCAGAAACTGCTGGTGCTCTGGGATCATGGCGCTGCCTTTGGCAGTTTTGGCAATGACGAGAACTTTAGCGGCGATGGTTTAACCCTGCAGGAGACTGAGAGTGCGCTGGCGCAAGCAGGTATGCACTTTGATGTGTTGGGATACGATGCCTGCCTTAATGGCAACTTTGAATTGGCGGCGATGGCGAAAAACCATGCTGACTACCTGATCTCCTCTGAAGAGCTGGAGCCTGGCCATGGCTGGAGTTATAAGTCGGTGATTCCTGCGTGGGTAAATAATAGCGATCTCACGCTCTTTGGCCGGGCAATGATTGATAACTTCGTGCAACCTGATGTACATCCCTACGCCTCCGATGGTAAAACATTGGCGATGGTCAATTTACAAAAATATGCACCCCTGCAGACAGCGGTAAATGACTTGGGCACGCTGTTGAGTGAGGGGCTGACGGATGACGCAGTAAGAAGCGCACTTATTCAGGCGGCTAATCAGAGCGAGCAGTTTGGTAAGCAGACGCGTGAGGAGGCGGCGACTACTATCGATTTATACGGTTTTGCCGCGACGCTAAAACGTGAGTTGGCAACAGGAAACGTTGCTGAGGCAGCCGATGCGGTACTGGCTGCGGTAAAAGATTATGTGGTCTACAGTCGTCAGGATGGTACCCGTCCCAATGCCTATGGTGTCAGCATTGTGCCACCGCAGGGGTATGACACATTCTATGAAGCCTTTCCTGAGGAGGTGAGCGCGCCAAGCAGCGGCTGGTATCGGCTGACAAGATCGCTGCAGGGGGTTATGACTGCGGATACCCAACCACCAGAAATTGTTGCTGAAGAGGATGCGGTGGTGGTCGATGCAGACGTTTTTAGCAGTGACGATACTGATGCCGTCGTTGAGGCGTTTTACAGTGAGCTGCTGTATGAAATTGCGCTGCTGCTGGAGAGTGATTGGGCGGCTTATAGTGAAGCAGATCAGGAGCTTCTTGCCAGCGAATACTGGTATGAGATGGAAGATCTCTTCTGGAACAGTCATAACAGCGTTCAGGCGCGCACTGCCTGTGATAACACCACCGCAGCGACCTGCATGGGCACCCAGGCAGGGGGTTATGCTGCGGTTTGGGAGAGTACCACTGGCAAGAGCAGTAAGCAGAGCCAGAAGATGGCAAAAGCCTCAACCCGCTCCACTCTGTTACAGAGCTTTGGTGCGATGGGAGGTTATGCGGTAACCGCCGCTGCGCCCAAGGGCGGTCATACGTTGCAGGCAATTGAACCGGTTGCAGTGACCACTACGGCAGAAGTGACGCCGACGGCAGAGGTTACGACCACTGCGATGCCGGTAACCACGGCTGCCAGCGACAGCCTTAGCGGTAGCCGCGCGCAGTTTAGCGACGCCAATCTACTGAGCGTGCGCACCGCTTACGGTAATATCATTGAGGATGAGGAGGGGCGCTATCTGGCAACAACTGCCTTGCTGCAAGCCAAACCTACCAACACCCCCAATGAGTACTTTACCCCCCGCTGGAACCAGCAGTGGTACATGATGTACTTTGGCGCCGGTGAGGAGGATAGCCTCTGGCTCCCCCTAGCGTTTGAACGTGAATATCGGCACAACGGGGTCTGGTTTACCGAGTACTCTGCCGAGGTCGATTATCGCTTTGCTAAACGTGACTACAGTGACTATCCTGCAGATGCGCAGTATGATTTTGCCAAGCTCTATCTCACCGTGGATGCGAACAATCAGGTGATCTCCAGCAATGTCCGTCCATACAAAATCGTTTATGCCTCTGATACCGACATGGAGGGCAGCATTCTCTATGATAAAGCATCAGAGCCGCTGCAGGCGGGGGATACGATCACCACCGTGGCAAGCTACTACAATCTTGATAACCAGCAGATTGAGTGGTTTTACGAGAGTGAACCGACAACCCTCAAGCAGGCACCTATTTTTAAGCTAGAGTTACTGGAGTTTGTTGATATGAACGATCAACCGCTGGACTACTACTACATGATGATTGGCAGTGATGTCAGTGGTAACTGGGTCGCTACACAACCGGTTGCTGCCACCCATGGCGGTTAGCACGCGGCGCTGGCGTCAGTGGGGTTTTGGCGGGGCACTGCTCTGGTTGCTGACTGCCTGCAGTGCGCAGTCAGCATCGCCACAAGCGACCCATGGCACGGTTGCTGCGGCGCTCTATCAGGCGGCGGTCAGCAGTGAGGGCGAGCAGGGAGAGGCGGTAAACCACCTCTTCTCGCCGATCAGTCTGCAGCGACTGCTGGCGATGATCACTGCAGGCAGTGCCGGGCAAAGCCGTGATCTGCTGCTCGACAGATTTGGTGACTCCCTGTTAAAGCCTGCTCACAGCAGGCAACTGCAGCTTAGCGAAGCGGCATTTGTCCAGCAGGGCAAGGCGCTGTTGCCGGAGTATGTCAAGCAACTGCAACGCGATTATGACGCTGAGATAATCACGGTCGATTTTAGCCACGCTACAGCGGCGGCGACAAGCGTGAATAACTGGGTAGATAAACGCACCGGCGGGGAGCTGCGTGAGCTCTTGAAGCCGGAGGCGGTGAAGGCCGAAACGCGCCTGCTGTTAGTGGCGACAGCCTTGCTGCAACAGCAGTGGCAGGTTCCCTTTATGGTCAACCTGAATCAGCGCGGGCGCTTTAGCAACGCAGATGCCAGCCAGCAGGAGGTGACCTTTATGCGCAATACGGCGCAATTTGGCTATCTGAAAACCGAACAGTACCAGCTGTTGCAGCTTGGTTTTGCTGACAGTACGGTAAAGCTGCTGTTAATGCTGCCAGCCCCGGGTGAGTCGCTCACTGCCACCACGGCGGCGCTGTTAGCGAATCCCCCGATGGCTGAACTGCCGTTACGCTGGGTATTGCTGCATCTGCCACGGCTGGAGATTAAGCAGCACTTCCCCCTAAATGGAGCGCTACAGGCGGTGGGGGTTGGTGCGCTCTTTACCAACCAGGCCAACTTTTCACGGATAACCGGTGATGAGTCGCTCTATATCAGTGATACGGTGCATCAGGTACGGTTGCGTTTTGACGAACAGGGGGTGAGCGCAGCGGCGGTGGCGGCGGCAATTTTCGCCCCTAAATCGGTTCCTAAGCTCCCTTATCATGAGCTCGAACTGCACTTTAATCGTCCTTTTGCTTTTGTGATGATCGACACGCAAAGTCGTGAACCACTCTTCGCCGGTAGTATCGGAAAGCTCTGATTTTCCGTAGTTAGCCACCGCTGATCGGGGACGCGCACTCTTTTAACTTGCGTCAGTACGCTATCCCCCCTAGAATTCACCCCGTTTTGCGTTTCGTAGCACGATGGTGGTGCTGACCCAGTTTTTGTCTTTTAATAACCGATGGAAATATCAGCTTATGGCATGGAATGAACCAGGTGGCTCGAATGGGAAAGATCCTTGGGGTGGTGGCAATAAGGGGCAGGAGCCTCCCGATCTTGATGAAGTAATTCGTAAACTACAACAGAAGCTAAGTAAGCTCTTTGGTGGTGCAACAAAGCGTCCGTCAGGCCTGCACCGTGCGAGTAATGATGAGGGGGGTGGTGATAATGGCTCTTCCAATGCATCCTCTGGTGGTTCAGGAGAGGCGATGGCCAAAGGCGGCGCTATGGTGGTTATCGGTCTGCTGCTGGTGGTTTGGATTGTCAGTGGTTTCTATATTGTCGAAGAGGGTTTTCGGGGGGTGATCACCCGCTTTGGTGCCTATGTTCAGTCGAGTGAACCTGGCTTACATTGGCGGCCACGCTTTGTCGATGGCATTAATCAGGTGGATGTCAGTGGGGTGCGTAGCGCCAAATTGGGCTACGAGGCGGACGAGGCGCTAATGTTGACTCAGGATGAGAATATTATCGATATCCGTTTTGATGTGCAGTATCAGATAAAGCCTGATCCCGATGCGGCGCGTGACTATCTTTTTAACGTGCGTGATCCCGACGAGACCCTGCGTCAGGCAACTGCCAGTGCGGTGCGTGAAGTGATTGGTAAAAGTACCATGGACTTTATTATTACTGAAGGTCGGAGCACCGTCGCCCTTGATTCACAGCGTCTGTTACAGGAGACCCTCGATACCTATGAGAGTGGCTTGGTGGTGATTCAGCTAACGATGCAGAGCGCTGCCGCACCGCAACAGGTGAAAAAGGCGTTTGATGATGTGGTCGAGGCGCGTGAGGATGCGGAGCGTTATAAAAACGAAGCGGAGACCTATGCCAATGACATTCTGCCAAAAGCGCGCGGCGCGGCGGCACGTCTGATTCAGGAGGCTGAAGGTTATAAGGATGCGGTGATTGCGGCAGCCGATGGTGAGAGTGCTCGCTTTGCCAAAGTATTGGTAGAGTACGAGAAAGCACCTGAGGTGACGCGTCAGCGTCTTTACATCGATGCGATGGAGTCGGTTTTGCAAAATAGCAGTAAGGTGATTGTTGATAATAACTCAAGCAATAACCTGCTCTATCTGCCGCTTGACCGAATTCGTGCCGAACGTACATTCGATGCGGTTGGCAGTGAGCAGGCGGATAGCGGACGAACGACTTCTTCGACTAATACACCGCTACGCGGCAGTCGTCAAAGCGATCTGCGTAATCAGGATGATCTGCGTAATCGGGGAGTGCGCTAATGAACGCTAACAAGACTATTTTATCGGTAATCGCGGCAGCCATTTTTATTGGCTTGCTAAGTAAGGCCACCTTTATCGTGCGTGAGAATGAACTCGCTATCAAATTTCAGTTAGGTGAGTTTGTCAAAGCCGACTATCAGCCTGGGCTGCATTTTATGGTGCCCTTTTTACATAATGTGAAAAAGTTTGATAAGCGGGTACTGTCACTCGATGCCACGCCAGTGCCCTATCTCACCCTTGAGAAGAAGAACGTCATTGTTGACTCCTTCATTAAATGGCGCATTGGTGATATTGAAACCTACTACCGCACCATGCGGGGGCAGGAGTTTCGTGCCAGCGAGCGGCTTGGCAAGCTAGTCCAGGAGGGGTTGCGTAACGAGTTCGCCAGACGCACCATTCAAGAGGTGATTTCGGGAGATCGTGCTGAAATCATGCGTGATATGAATACCCGTCTGATCACCCAAGCGAAGGACTTTGGTATTGATGTGGTCGATGTGCGCATTAAGCGCATCGAGCTTCCTCCCGAAGTGTCGGAGTCGGTCTATAAACGGATGCGTGCTGAACGTGAGCGTATTGCTGCCGACTGGCGTTCACGCGGCAGTGAAGAGGCAGAGAAAAAGCGTGCCGCAGCAGATCGGGAGCGGACGATTATTCTTGCCAATGCCACCAGGGACGCACAGTTGCTGCGCGGTGACGGGGATGCGAGTGCCGCAGATATCTATGCTCGCGTTTATGGACAAAATCAGGAGTTTTACCGCTTCTATCGCAGCATTGACTCCTATCGTCAGGTCTTTAACCAGCAGAATGATATGTTGGTGCTCGATGCCAACTCTGACTTTTTCCGCTTCTTTAAAGATCAGCTGGGCGGGGCGGTCAAGCAGCCGTGATGAGCGATGATCTATGGGCAGCACTGGCGCTGGTAATGGTATTGGAGGGGTTGCTGCCCAGTGCAGCCCCTGCCTTTTATCGCTCAGCCATGGCTCAGGTTGCAAAAATAGACGAGAAAAGTCTGCGCCGTAGTGGCTTGTTATTAATGGTTGTCGGGGCCCTGCTTCTCTATATGGTGCGGAGTTAACTGATGCGTCATCATCAGCTCTGGATGCTGCCGGAGGGGATTGAAGATCTGCTTCCTGCCGAGGCTGCACTGCTCGAGGAGAAGCGTGCGCTGTTACTCTCTCTCTTTCAGCGCTGGGGTTATGATTTTGTCATTCCCCCGTTGGTGGAGTACGCAGATTCGTTACTATTGGGTAGTGGTCGTGATGTCGATCTAAAAAGCTATAAGCTGGTTGATCAGCTCACCGGTCGCACCATGGCACTGCGTGCTGATATGACGCCGCAGATGTTACGCATAGATGCGAGTTTGTGTAGTGATGACCAGCGGCGCGTTAATCGTCTCTGTTATTTCGGTTCACTGTTACAGACGCTTGCGGATGAGCATGGTGGCAGCCGCTCGCCGATTCAGGCGGGAGCCGAGATCTTTGGGCAGCGCAGTTTTTACAGCGATTATGAGATTATCCGGCTTCTGGTTGCCTCACTGCGCACCCTGGGTATTGAGGCGTTCTATCTTGATTTGGGGCATGTCGGCATTTTTCGTGCTTTGGCGCAGGCGATTGCTTTAAGCAGTGATCAAGAGTCCGAACTTTTTGCTGCGCTGCAACGTAAATCGCGCCCTGATATTGATGTGCTATTAGAACAGTGGCAGCTTGAGCCGCAGGCAGCTACGATGATTCTCGCGCTTATCGATCTGCATGGTGATATTGCGGTGCTCAATCGTGCCGAGCAGCTGCTAGCTCCTGCAGGCGAGGCGGTCATTAAGGCGATTCATTTTTTACGTCGTCTTGCAGAGACGCTTAATGGGATTGACGGGGTGACCCTGCATGTTGATTTAGCCGAATTGCGTGGTTATCACTACCATAGCGATGTGGTTTTTGCCGCCTACCTTAGTCGTAATAGTGGCGCTGGCCGCGCAATTGCTTTGGGGGGGCGATATGATGCCATGGGACGGCAGTTTGGTCTGGAGCGTCCGGCAACCGGTTTTAGTCTCGATATGCGAACGCTGTTACACCACTTTACGCCACAGCGTGGAGTAGCGGCGCAGGCGAGAACCGTAATCGCCCCCTGTGGTGATGCGCCAGATCTATTGGTGGCAATCGATCGCTTAAGGGCAGCGGGTGAACGGGTGATACAGCAATTAGTGAAAGGCGAGGAGATGGGTGACTCCCCGCATCAGCTGCAACAGCAGCATGGAGAGTGGCTGCTGGTCAGTCGCGAAGCGAATTCAATTACCACAACAGAAGTGAGATAGCATGGGTAAAAATGTAGTTGTAGTCGGCACCCAGTGGGGTGACGAAGGTAAGGGGAAGGTGGTTGATCTACTCACCGAGCAGGCCGATGCCGTTGTCCGTTATCAGGGGGGGCATAATGCTGGCCATACCCTAGTGATTGCTGGAAAAACGACTATTCTGCATCTTATCCCCTCCGGTATTTTACGCCCCAAAGTAAAATGTCTGATTGGTAATGGCGTGGTTCTCTCTCCTACAGCGTTGCTGGAAGAGCTGGCCATGCTACAGAAAAATGGCATTGATGTGACGGGACGCCTGATGATTAGTGAAGCAGCGACGCTCATCATGCCCTACCATGTGGCGCTGGATCAGGCGCGGGAAGTTGCGCGGGGCAGCTTGGCAATCGGCACGACCGGTCGTGGCATCGGCCCTGCTTACGAAGACAAAATCTCCCGTCGTGGTTTAAAAGTGGGCGATCTGCTGGATAAAAAGCTTTTTGCCAAACGTCTTCAGGAGGTGATGGCGTACCACAACTTCTCCCTGACCCAGCTATTTAAGGTGGCTGCGGTTGACTACCGTGAGGTGCTTGATGCAGCGCTGGAGATGGCGGAAACCCTGCGCCCGATGATTGCCGATGTCACTGGTTATCTGCATCAACTGCGTGCCAAGGGTGGCAATATTATGTTTGAAGGGGCTCAGGGAACGCTGCTCGATATTGATCACGGCACCTACCCCTATGTCACCTCCTCTAACCCGACTGCGGGTGGCGCGGCAACCGGAACCGGGGTCGGGCCAAAAGATTTTGATTATATTCTCGGGATCACTAAAGCCTATACCACGCGTGTCGGTGCGGGGCCGTTTCCGACCGAACTCTATGATGGTGCCGCCAAGGATGATCCGGTGGGTCGCGGTTTGGGCAGTCGTGGCCATGAGTTTGGTGCGACCACCGGACGCCTGCGCCGCTGTGGCTGGCTCGATGCAGTCTCACTGCGCCGCTCTGCCCTGACTAACAGCTTAACCGGGATCTGTCTGACCAAACTTGATGTGCTTGACGGCGTTGAAACCTTGCGTATCGCCACGGCCTACCGTAGGGCGGGGCAGCAGATTGATGTGCCGCCGATCGGTGCTGATGCCTACGAGCAGTGCGAGCCGGAATATATTGATATGCCCGGCTGGAGCGGCACCACCGTCGGCGCCCGAACATTGGCGCAGTTACCTGAAAATGCGCAAAACTATATCAGGAAGATTGAAGAGCTTATTGGCGTTCCTGTCGATATCATCTCTACAGGGCCTGATCGGGATGACACAATTGTCTTGCGTAACCCCTATAAATAACGCTTTAACCAACCCTACCTAACCCTGCAACTGCTGAAAAGGGAGTGCCATGAACCCCGCAGATAAGAAACGCCTGCTGCAAGAGATGCTCTTTGCCCGCCGCTTTGAAGAGCGCTGTTATGAAGCCTATGTGGAACGTAAAATTGGTGGTTTTCTTCACCTCTACCCTGGGCAGGAGGCGTGTACCCATGGCGTAATGGAGGCTGCCCGCCCCGGATACGATTATGTGATCACCGGCTACCGCGATCATGTTCACGCTATAAAATGTGGCTCTGATCCGAAAGAGGTGATGGCGGAGCTCTATGGTAAAGCCACGGGTAGCTGCAAAGGTCGGGGTGGCTCGATGCATATTTTCGATGTTAAACACCGTTTTATGGGGGGCTATGCCCTCGTGGGCGGCCCCTTTCCGCTGGCGGCAGGGTTGGCAAAAGGGATTCAACTTAAAGGGGGCGATGAGATCGCCATCTGCTTTTTAGGGGATGCGGCCAATAATCAGGGCACCTTTCATGAGTCACTGAACATGGCCTCGGTCTGGGGACTGCCGGTGCTCTATGTCACAGAGAATAATCTGTATGGCATTGGTACCCGCATTGATCGCTCGACAGCAGTACACGATCAGTATAAACGCGCTGCCGCCTACAACATTCCGGCGGCACAAGCCGATGGCCAGGATATTGACGCCGTCTATGCTGCTGCGCAAATTGCGGTGGATCATGTGCGCTCCGGCAAGGGCCCCTATATGCTTGAGTTAATGACCTATCGCTATCGTGGCCACTCGATGTCAGACCATACCGCAAAATACCGTACCAAGGAGGAGGAGCGTGAGTGGGGTAAGCGTGATCCGATTATCATCCTTAAAGATCGGCTAATCGCTGCGGGTGAACTGGATGAGGATGAGTATAGTCGTCTTGATGCCTCTCTAATTGAGAGTATCGAGAAGGATATTATCGCCTTCTGTGAAAGCTCCCCCGAGCCTGATGTGGCAGAGCTGGAGCGTTATGTACTGGCAGAGAATGACCCCTGGGTAAGAGGAGGAGTAGCGTAATGGCCGAGATGATGTATTGGGAGGCGATCCGTCGTGCCCATGATGAAGAGATGCAGAACGATCCGCTGGTGATCTGTATGGGCGAGGATATTGGTCTTGCAGGTGGCACCTACAAGGCAACCCAGGGGTTGATTGACAAGTATGGCCCAGAGCGGGTGATTGATACCCCGATTTCTGAGAACAGTTTTACTGGTTTGGGTATCGGTGCCTCCTTTATTGGAGTACGTCCGATTATCGAGATTATGTCGGTTAACTTCGCCTGGTTGGCGATGGATCAGCTGTTTAACTCGGCGGCCAAGGTGCGCTATATGTCGGGCGGACAGCTCACTGCACCGGTGGTAGTGCGCTCGCCGGGGGGCTGTGCGCATCAGTTGGGGGCGCAACACTCGGCACGCATGGAGAAGGTGTTTATGGGCGTTGCGGGACTGCGGGTGGTGACCCCATCCTCTCCCAAGCAGGCCTATGGCTTGTTAAAGTCCGCCGTGCGCTGCAATGATCCGGTTTTTATTAATGAACATGAGCTGATGTATAACCTCAAGGGTGAAGTCCCTGACACGGAGTATTTCCACCCACTTGAAGGCTCTGAGGTGGTGCGTAGCGGCAGAGACGTGACCCTGTTTGGTTATAACATTTCGGTACACTGGTGTTTGCAGGCGGCAGAGGATCTAGCCAAAGAGGGGATTAACTGTGAAGTGGTCGATCTCTTTTGCCTCTCGCCGCTGGATCGTCAGGGGATTAAGGCTTCAGTGACTCGCACCCATAAGGCGATTATTGTTGAAGAGGCCGAACCTGCAGTCGGGGTAGGTGCTGAGGTGATGGCGATAATTAATGAAACCTGCTTCTTTGAGCTGGATGCAGCGCCACTGCGCGTCTCTGCCGCCAATGTTCCCACACCGTTTAACCGCTCCCTTGAAAAGGCCGCCATTCCCAGTGCGAAAAATGTCATTCAAGCGGTCAAAACGCTATTGGGCAGGTAGCCTCGCCGCCCGCCTTCATTCTGATTTATAGCCGAACATTAAAGCCAACCACCAGATAGAGATAACCATGGCCGAAACCTTTGTAATAAAAATGCCGCAGCTCTCCGACACCATGAGTGAAGGGGTGCTTGTCAGTTGGGAAAAACGTATCGGTGATGCGGTAAAACGTGGCGATATCGTCGCTACGGTAGAGACTGACAAGGCAATTATGGATGTTGAGGTATTTCGTGATGGATACCTCTCTGGCCCGCTGGCAGCGACCGACTGTGAGATTAAAGTTGGCTCAGCAATAGGTTATCTGGTCGAAAGTATGGAGGAGATAACCCATACCGCAGATGAAAACGAGGTGCCGGATATGCTCGATAGCGCCCCGGTTCCGGTCGCGGTGGTTCAGGCGACAGGCTACGCCATTAAAATGCCGCAACTCTCCGATACCATGCATGAAGGGATTGTTGTCAGTTGGGAGCGTCGCCCCGGTGATCTGATTAGCCGTGGCGATATTGTCGCTCAGGTGGAAACCGATAAGGCGATAATGGATGTCGAGGTATTTCGTGATGGCTACCTCTCGGGGCCGTTAGCGGCAACTGATACGATGATTGCCGTGGGTGAGGCGATTGCTTATCTGGTGGATAACCAGAGCGAAGTGGTCGATAGTGTCGCTGATAATAGCGCTGCGGCAGCCGCTGTAGTTGCAAAAGTCGCGCAGGTGGTCACCCCACCGCCGCCATCGCCAGCCACTGCAGCGAGCCATTTAACCGCAGGAGAGCTACCGCCGCTGCCACGGCCAGAGAATAAATACGCCACCCCCTATGCACGTAAGCTGGCAGCGACACTGCATGTCAACTTGAATAACGTTCACGGTAGTGGCCCCAGGGGTGAGGTCAATGCAGCCGATGTCCGCAAGGCGCGACCGGTAGAGCGTCCTACCGAGGTCAGCCCGCAGATGCCGGCGCACATGATGCCGGAGATTCAGGTGCCGGGGCATGGTCGGCCCATGAACGCGATGGAGAAGGCGGTTTGTGCCTCGATGACAGCCTCACTGACGATGCCGACCTTCCATGTCTCCATCTATGCACAACCAACCGCTCTAACCAAAGCGGCAAAACGGTTGGGGGTCTCCTTTACGGTGGCAGTCGCCAAGGCGTGTGCCGAAGCAATTAAACAGCACCCTGCCGTTAACTGGGCCTATCAACCCGTCGATAAATTGGTCGAACGCAGCCATATTGATATCGGTATGGCGGTTACCGCAGATGGCGGCGGCTTGGTGGTGCCGGTGCTGCGTGACTGTGACAAACTTTCGCTTGAAGATCTCAATGACAACTGGAAGGCGCTGGTCGATCGGGCGCGCAAGCGTCGCCTCGCGCCCGAAGAGTACTCCAACCCCACCTTTATGGTCTCCAATATGGGGATGTTTGGGGTCACCCATTTTGATGCGATTCCAGTGCCGGGTACCGCCGCGATTCTAGCGATCTCTGCCACCACTGCGGCAGGAATGCCACTGACGATCACTGCCGATCATCGTGTAGTTAACGGGGCAGAAATTGCTGCTTACCTAAACACCCTTAAGCGTTACATCGAAGACCCTTCGCAATGGATCGGTAATTTTGGTCCGCGCATTCCTGAAGGGGAGTGGGATTATGATGTGGTGGTCATTGGCGGTGGACCGGGTGGGGAAGATTGCGCCCGCGATTTGGCCGGTCACGGTATTAAGGTCGCGATGATTAATGATGCACCGCTGCCCGGCGGTGAGTGCCTCTGGCGGGGTTGCATCCCCTCCAAGGCGTGGCGTGCCGCTGCTGACCGCCTGCGGGATCGCAATTTTGATGCACAGATGGGGATTGATGGAACCACTGCGGCGACAATCGACTGGGATCAACTTGAGAACCACCGTCGAACCGTACTTGCCGAGCGGGGCAAAATGGCACTCAATACCGATAAAGGGGTGCGGATAGAGGTTATTCACGGATTTGCCTGGTTTGAGTCGCAGCATCGCCTGTTTATCGATACCTCGGGTAATGATGAAGATCTCTTTGCACGGCCGCAGGCGGGTGATGGCTCTACTGGGCGTCATGTGACCTTTGGCTGTGCGGTAATCGCCACCGGTGCGCCACCTTTTGTTCCCCCTGTTGAGGGTGTTAGCGAGGGGTTAGCCAGCGGATCGGTGCTCACCTCAGACACCATCTGGAATCTTTCGGCACTGCCCAAACGGTTAGGCGTTGTTGGTGGCGGGGCGATTGGTATGGAGATGGCGCAGATATTTCATGACTTTGGTTGTGAAGTGGTGCTCATTGAACGCAGTGATCAGGTGCTTGCCGAGGTTGAGAGTGAAGTTGCCAAACAGTTGATTGCCGCGCTTGCAGAGGCGCCGCGTCTGCAGATTCATACCACGGCAGCACTGACCCGTGTCACAGGCACCCCAGGCGCGGTGCAGATGCAGTGGCGTAATGCAGCGGGTGAGTCAGAGACGTTCCTTTGTGACTATATTCTGATGGCGACCGGAAAACGGCCGCAACTGGAGCCATTGCAACTTGAGAAAGCAGAGATCGCCAACAGCAATCACCTTATTACTGTCGATGCCCATTGCCGTACCTCGGTCCCGCACATCTATGCCGTTGGCGATGTGATTGGCGGCTTGATGCTGGCTCATACTGCGGGTCAGCAGGGAAGGGTGGCGGCGGCGACGATTCTTGGTGAAGAGATGGTCTATCAACAGGCCAAAGATTCCGGCGTCATCTTTACCCGTCCCCAGGCAGGTTTTGTCGGCTTGTCGCTCGCCGAAGCCCAGGCGCAGGGTATTGATGCCGTGGAGGTTAAAACCCCCCTGAGTATTGATGCCAAGGCGATGATTAACGGTGAAAAACATGGTCTGGTAAAAATAGTCGCCGAGCGTCAAAGTCAGCGAATTATTGGCGTTCACCTGTTGGCTGACCATACCGATACGCTGATTGGCGAAGCGGTTATTCTGGTAACGGCAGGGGTTACTCTGACACAGCTTGCCGCTGCGATTCATCCGCACCCGACCCAGACAGAGATTTTTGGCGAACTCGCGCGGCGTCTACTCTCTCGCTTGCGTCGCAGTAAAAAGTAGATCGTCTTTCTGCCTGTCGGTAACAGTTAAGCCCTCCTGCGTATTCGGGAGGGTGAATTTTCAGGGGGGCAGCATGAATAGCGATAAACGCAGTGAAATATTTCGCCGTTTGGCGGCGGCCAATCCGCAACCGACCACTGAATTAAACTACCGCACCCCCTTTGAACTTCTGGTTGCGGTGATGCTATCGGCGCAGGCGACAGATGTCAGTGTTAACAAAGCAACAGCGCTGCTATTTGCAGAGGCTAACACCCCCGCGACGCTGCTGGCGCTTGGGGAGAGCGGGGTGAAAAGTTATATTCGCACCATTGGTCTTTTTAACAGTAAAGCGAAACATTTAATCGCCAGCTGTGCGCAGCTTCTTGAAAAACATCAGGGCGAGGTTCCCGCCGATCGTGCAGCCCTTGAGGCACTGCCGGGCGTCGGTCGCAAAACGGCCAATGTCATCCTAAATACCGCTTTTGGCGAGCCGACGATTGCCGTCGATACCCATATATTTCGTGTCGCCAATCGCACTGGTCTGGCGCCGGGAAAAGATGTACGGGAAGTGGAGGATCGGCTGCAACGTGTTGTGCCCAAAGCGTATCTAATGGGCGCTCACCACTGGCTGATTCTTCATGGTCGTTACACCTGCGTTGCTCGCAACCCCCGCTGCGCTGGCTGTATGATTGCAGATCTTTGTGACTATACCCAAACTACCTGGAAATGCAGCTAGCGACTGCGAAAATGCGGGGTCTTGTACCAAAGGCAGGCTGCGCACGCTGTAGAGCTGCCTGTTTGCAGCACGACGACTTTTTTTATCATAATAACGGGCTTGACAACACCCCGTGCTCAAGTATAATGCGCGCCATCAATTCAAGCGGGAATAGCTCAGTGGTAGAGCACAACCTTGCCAAGGTTGGGGTCGCGAGTTCAAGCCTCGTTTCCCGCTCCAATTTTCTTAAGACAGACTCTGATTTGGCAATCACCCAGGTCAACACCCAGGCTGGGTGGCAGAGTGGTCATGCAGCGGCCTGCAAAGCCGTGGACGGCGGTTCGATTCCGCCCTCAGCCTCCAATTAAGCTTCCATAGCAGTGCTAAGAAGTCGTAAACCCGCGTAACAGCGGGTTTTTTTTCGTCTATACTATTCAACAAGGAACAGCAAGGATCAGTACAAATTAGAAAAAATGATGGTGCTTATAGCTATCAACAGATGGGCAAGTTGACGGATGCAAAAGATGGACGGCTTGTAATTGTCTTTACGTCTTTCTGCCTAGAGGTGATGAAGTCATAGCGTCAGCGCTCGGAGATTGGTAGAATCACCCCCCTTGCTGTTGGGCGTAGGTAAATCTACCCGCAGTGTAGTTTTATGGTGACCCGCTTCGGTCCCCTCGTGACAGTTAGCTGCAAACCCCGCCAGGCCCGGAAGGGAGCAACGGTAGCGGTGATCTGGGCACCGGGGTGTGGCTGTTGCGGGTCGCCTCCATTTTCTTAGGTAAGAGTCAGATCCAGGCAGCTAATGAGTTATCAGGTTCTCGCCCGTCGCTGGCGGCCGCGACAATTCTCCGAAGTGGTTGGCCAGCAGCATGTGTTGCGACCGCTGGTTAATGCGCTTCATAACAATACGTTGCATCATGCCTATCTGTTTACCGGGACGCGCGGTGTCGGTAAAACCACGCTGGCAAGAATTTTAGCCAAATCAATAAACTGTGTTAACGGTGTTAGTGCGACGCCCTGCGGCATCTGTGAGAACTGCAAGGCGATTGACGCCGGGCGTTTTGTTGA
The DNA here is from genome assembly GCA_015231435.1 of Gammaproteobacteria bacterium. Taxonomy (GTDB): domain Bacteria; phylum Pseudomonadota; class Gammaproteobacteria; order Thiohalomonadales; family Thiohalomonadaceae; genus JADFYS01. The sequence continues at coordinate 1,507 of JADGBN010000006.1, read as the reverse complement.
CATGATTGAGGTTGATGCCGCCTCACGCACTAAAGTTGAAGATACCCGTGAACTGCTTGAGAATGTTCCCTATGCACCAGCGATTGGGCGTTATAAGGTCTATCTGATTGACGAAGTTCACATGCTGTCACGTCATAGTTTTAACGCGCTGCTCAAAACGCTGGAAGAGCCGCCGGCACATATTAAGTTTCTTTTTGCCACGACCGATCCGCAAAATTTGCTGCCGACCATTTTGTCGCGCTGTCTCCAGTTAAATTTAAAACAGCTTGAGCGTGAGGAGATTAGCACCTATCTTGGCAAGATTTTGCAGGAGGATAGTGTTGAACACGATCCGCCGGTACTTTGGGAAATTGCGACTGCCGCTCGTGGCAGTATGCGTGATGCACTGAGCATTCTTGATCAGGCGCTGGCATACGGTAACGGGGTGTTGCGTCAAGCGGAGGTGCAGACGATGCTCGGCACCCTTGACCGCGGGCGTATTGTCTCGCTGCTTAAAAGCATTGCCGCTGCGGATGGCGCTGCACTGATGCAGGAAGTTGCACAACTGGCGCAGCTCTCACCGGACTATCTCTATCTCTTAAACGAAATAAATCATCGACTGCAGCAGATAGCGCTACTGCAGCAGATTCCCGATCTCTCCACGATGATTGCCGATGAGCACGAGGCGTTGGCGACGCTGGCTGCTTCTCTTAACCCTGCCGATATTCAGCTCTATTACCAAATTGGTATTCATGGGGTGCGTGATTACCCCCTGGCACCGACGCCGCGTGCCGGATTTGAGATGACGCTATTACGCATGCTCGCTTTTGCCCCGCAAACTCGACCTGCGGCTCTGGTTGTGACAGGGGAAGTGACAGCGGAGCTTAAAAAAAAAAGCCTCACCCGATAACTGCACCGGCTGAGGTCGCAACGCTCCCTGCTGTCGTTCACCGCCTTGATGATACGGTAACGCCGACGTTTAATAGCACAGTGCAGCATCCCGTGGCGACGGTGCCGCAAGCTAAGGCAGTGGGCGAGGGGCACACCACAGGATTTCACGGTAATGTCAGTGTGACCAGCTTGGTGAATGAGTGGGCGCAGGTTGCAGAGATCCTCGCGTTAACCGGCATGGTGCGGCAGTTGGCTGAACATGCAGTGGTGACGCAGCAACAGGGTGATCGTCTCACGCTGCTGCTGGATGCTAACTTTGGTCATTTGGGACAGGGGCGATGGCTGGAGAAGCTTGAGGATGCCCTGCAGCAGCATTATGGGCAATCACTGCGGTTACAACTGGAGATTGCTGCGGAAAAGCAGCAGACTCCCGCACGCCAACGTCAGGAGAAGAAGTTACAGCGGCAGCAGCAGGCTGAAGCTGAAGTGGCGGCTGATCCCTTGGTGATGGCGTTGCTGCAGCAACTCGATGCACGGATTGTGGTCGGTTCGGTAACCCCGCCGAGTGACGCAGGGTAATATACCCTTTCTACTTGAAATTGCAGGGTTGTTGGCTTCAGTCGCTCACCCCAATCAC
>JADGBN010000069.1 GCA_015231435.1 Gammaproteobacteria bacterium | reverse complement strand
GATTCGACCCGCTCGATTCGGGCGGTGATCTTGCGCATCTCTTCGTCCTGACGACGGCGCAGGTGGTAGAAGGTGGTGGATGCCTTGCGCGCGAAGGCGCCGTAGTCATTCAGGATCTGATTAAGCGAGATGAAGATCAGCCCGCCGAGTATCGCCCCGAAGGCCATCGGATAGTAGTGGCCGGCGGCGACCGATGAGGCCACCAGATCGATGGTGAGTGCCGCGAGCAGGGCGCCACCACCAAACGCCATTAAGATGGCAACAGTGCGCTCTCGTGGGTGCCAGTAGAGACCGATCACCGCCCCCATCGGCAGCGATGAGGCACTGATGAGACCCATCAAAAAGGCGGTGTAGAGGGCAGGTTCAGTCAGTGTCGTGGTATCCATGTGACTCGTCTGGTGGCATGACGTTCAGGCCGTTTGGTGATGATCCTACAGGTGCGGTTACGTGACAGGAAGGCGTATACCCGTCATCCTTGAAAACGGTGGTTCGTTGCACCAAAGGCCAAGCTGCGCACGCCGCAGTTGCTCACCCCAATCACATAGCATATCTATGCTAATGGGGATTCGCGACTTTGCCGCCTTCCATCATTTCCAATGATTTTGGGTATAGACCAAACCCAGTGCCTTCGCGGCCATTCTAGCAGCAAAACCGTCAAGCGGCATGACAAGTGATGCAATCGAGTTAAGGGAGGTCAATGCCGTTGCGCAAGACATCATCACGCCGTCACAGAGTCGGTTACCATGCGCGCCCTCCTCGAACCAAAAAGGAATCCCGCATGATGAACAGCTCCCTCCAACGCTGGTAGGTTGAATTACGTAATTCTATACCCGTCATCCTTGAAAACGGTGGTTCGTTGCACCAAAGGCAGGCTGCGCACGCCGCAGTCGCTCACCCCAATCACTTAGGTTTACTAAGCTCATGGGGATTCGCGACTTTGCCGCCTTCCATCATTTCCAATGATTTTGGGTATAGCCATTTTTTTTGAGCCCTTTCGCAATGACTAGACGATTGACACTATCTCTGCTGCTCGCTGTAGCTATTCTCGCATCGCACTTTTTAGCAGCGGCGGAGATCTGCCTTCCGGCGCCACCGGCCTCCCTGGCAAAGTGGTACAAGCCGGAGAATAGTCGGCAGCAGTGGTTACACACCATGTTTGCGCTGCGTCGGGAGTTACAGGCGCTGGAACATTACGTCAGCTTGGGTGATCAGGTGCTGCTGCAGCGCTGGAGTGAGCGCTTTGCCGCAAACTACCGCTCAATCGCCACCATGGTGCCCGAGTGGCGCGATGCACTGGATGAGCCCAAACTTGTTGAGTTGGAGCAGGCCGTTGCCGCAGGCGATTACCCGAATGTCGCGCGAATTGCACGCTCCCTGCAGGCGAGTTGTCGCAGCTGTCATAGTGACTATCGTGCGGTGACCGCCATGCGCTATCGCAGTCCCGACTTCTCGACTATCGATCTGCCGCTGCCTGAGGGGGATGCGGGCGATAATAAAAGCCCTGCGATGAGTGACTATCAGCGCATTATGGAATCACTCTCTCACTATCTGAATGGCGTAAAAATTAGTGCCGAGGATGGCTTCTGGCCCCTTGCTGAAGCCTCATTAAGTGCACTAAAAGGGCAGTTAACTGTGCTGGAGGGGAGTTGTGCCACCTGTCACCGTGAGGGTCAGCAACTCGATGCGCTGCTTAGTGGCACTGCCGGAGATCTGGCCGCCCTAACCCAGGCCGTTGCCGATCGCCAGGGCAAGGAGACCGCAAAAACCCTCGGCGGCTTCTCGGTCACCCTATGCGCACGTTGTCATGCGGCGCATCGTCTCGCCGCTGATATGCGTGATGAGTTACAGCGCCACTCTCCGTAGTGCGTGGTGTTGACTGCATAGTCTCAGAGGTAACCGTTCAGACCCCCACTACTTTTACCCCCTTTTTTACTAAAAGGATGTTTGTGCTACCCCCGTACCAGTCTCACGTAGTTTTCGATGCGGATGGCATCCCCTTGGGGGCCGTGGCCGGTAGGGTATTCACTGGCGCTACCACGCTTGGGGTCACTGCGTTGGGCGCCGGCACCATGCACATCAATCCATGAACCATTCATATATCCCATTGCTCTCCCAAAGGAGATATAAGCGCCATTGGTCCCTTTACCATTGGCGTTGGCATGGGTGGTACTGCTCCAGTAATAGGGCGCATCACTCTCTTCTGCCTCGTTGGTGATGGTGGTAACGGTGAAGAGGGTACTGATCGCGGCCCGACCATTATCCGTGGCGGGTGATACGGTGTAATCCACCAGACCCTGCAACTCCTTGATGTTGGGGAGGCGCCAATCGTTGTAACCCAGATAACTCTCGCTGTTTTTGGTGGCGACCCAGGCGAGGGCGGATTCCCAGTTCATGCCATAACCGCTATCGCTAACACTCCACATCAATCCGGTAGCAGCGTCACTCACTGTGCCGTCACCGTTGGCGGTGAGTAGGTTTTCCCCATAGCTACTATTGCCACGCACACACCTTACATAGAAGGTTTTGTCCGTTCCATTAAGCGACATTCCATAGCCCTTAATGCGACCATCGGCAAAGTTGACCCCAAACATGGTCTCATCACCGTTCATGGTGGTGGTGACATAGCGGGTACTGGAGGCGTACTGAGCGTCGATAATCCGCTGCCCGGCATCGGTGTCGCCATAGGCAAAGTCGAAATAGGTCGTGTCAATAAAGGGGGTGAGGCCGCTGGTGTCATTACCCTCAACACCACTGGGGTCTTCGCCGTTGAAATCGATTAGCGAGTAGGCCTGTTTGATAGTTGGCAGACGCCAGTCACTGCTCCCCCCCAAGGTGAGACTATCGCAATAGCTATTGGCGTCACTATAGCTCAACTTGTCAGCGTTGTTAATGGTACCGTCATTACTGATATCAGGGCTTTTTTGCCACAGCAGCCCCGTCACCAGATCGGTAAGCGTGCCATTACCATTGTTACGGTAACTCGGGGAGTTGTTGCTGTACTGGGCGTCCTGACCAAAGTAGCTCTCTTTGCTTGCGGGACAACTGATGCTGCTGTCACTGTTGTAACAGAGCTTCTGATTGGTATCGACAATCGGGAAGCTAAGATTGCTGGTGTCGGTACTGTCTGAAATATTGGTTGCATTGTTGGCACTATCATCAGAAAGTGAGGTGTCTGTCGTTTGGGAAGCGGTGCTGCCGTTATTCGGGGTATTGGTATTATTGCTATCCCCCCCGTCTGAAGAGTTGCTACAGCCAGCAGCTGACAGACCGAGGATAATTAGAGCAAGGCTTGGGGTGAATTTTTCTGAAATCATCTGTATAGCTCCTGAGGTGAATGTCTCTGTTTAGTTCAGTCTATACCCTTTCTACTTGAAACTGCAGGGTCGTTGGCTTCAGTCGCTCACCCCAATCACATAGTTTATCTATGCTCATGGGGATTCGCGCCTTTGCCGCCTACCTGCATTTCCAAGTAGTTTGGGTATAATTTGGATAAGTGACGCTTCGGGTTAGTTGTTCGTTGCCGATGATAGCATTTTGCGTTCTATGTTTGATGAATGAGCGCAATTTTTGATCTACTGGAGTTTTCCACCAAAAAACTAAGGTAGGATAAGGGTGTCCGGCGCTTATATTAAGGTGGGTTTCTATAACCTCAGAGGCTTACAAAGTGGATAAATCCAGCTGTTAGTTAGTGAGAAAGCCCTCATCAAGTAGGGCATCTGCCTGAACGCACTTATTCTCGTTCATTAACCCTCTGCCTTTTTCTCATGCAGTCGGGTAATATGAACAGCTGGTATTAGCTATTTTATTAACAACAGGAGAACGTGATGGGACTGTTTGATATGTTTAAGGGTGACAGCGATGAGATGACGCCACACTTGGCTTTTGCGACCGGCCTGCTTTACATGATGGGCGCAGATGGTGAGATGGATAATGAAGAGATTGGTCATCTGCTTTCGGTTATCGGTGGCGCCAGTGAGGGTGGTTCTATCGGTGTGGGGGCTAATAATAAGGCGTTGTTGGACAGGGCGGTAAAATACAGCCGTAAAAATAGTATCGATACCTTCCTGACCGAGGTGTCACCACTACTCACCGAGGCTCAGAAGCTCTGTATGTTGGTGAACATGTTGGATTCGTCCCTCTCTGATGGTGAATCAGAGAAAGAGGAGCAGGCACTGTTTATGAAGGTGATTAATGCCTTCGGTATTAGTGAAGAGACCTTCAAACCGCTATTTGATGTCATCGTTCTGAAAAACGATCGTTCTGTTTTTACCAATAAAAATCATCCCCGTAATCAGATCGGCGCGGTTAATGTCTGAGCAGCGATCCCTTAATCTGTACGCGATCCTTTATCGCTGTTGAATAACGGTGGGTTCCCGTGAAGGAGACGCCTCGCTGCTTTCGACCGTAACCATTCAGATGCTTTCGATGACTTGGGTAGTGGCGCAGGTGAAGAGAAAGTGATGGCAAACAGACGGGGGGATGAACGGAAACTTCCGATCTTGGCAGACGTATGAATCGTTTGCCAAGGTTTGGGTTTGCTGCGATTCGTAAGATCAACTGTTCCCCATTAGATCCCTATCTCTTGGTGATGATGGCAGCACGCTTACCTGGGAGAGCGAACTATGAGTGAAAAATTCTTTAATACCGCCGGTCCGCAGAAGGCAGATATTAACTACACTCTGAATCCGCTGTCACGCATCGACTGGCAAGAGATTTACACCCTCCGATTGTGTTGCTGCTTGATGAGGTCGATGCCCTAATTGGCGATACCCTCGTCTCGCTGCTGCGCCAACTGCGCACCGGCTACACCCAACGCCCCGCCGCCTTTCCTCACTCAATCGTCGGGATCGGCTTAACTGCGGGTACCGATGCCGCGTGTGAGCAGCATTAGACTGAAGCTGTAGAGAACGACAATAAAAGCGCCAATAACTAGATAGGCGTAGGTGATATCGATATCACTAATCCCCAGCAGTCCGAAGCGCAGGGTATTGATCATGTAGAGAATCGGGTTGATAAGTGAGATTTGGCTCCAGACGCCGGGAAGCATCTCAACCGAGTAGAAAATCCCCCCCAAGTAGATGAGTGGGGTGAGGACAAAGGTAGGAATAATCGAGATGTCATCAAAGCTTTTGGCGTAAACTGCATTAATAAATCCCGCCAGCGAGAAGAGAAAGGCGGTGAGCAGCGCCACCGAGAGCGTTACCCAGAGGTTATGCAGATGGAGTTCGGTAAAAAAACTGGCAACCAGCGTCACCAGCAGACCGACGCTCAATCCGCGTGCGACGCCACCACTGACAAAGCCGAGAAGAATCAGTGACGGCGGGATCGGTGCGACCAATAGCTCTTCAATATGACGCCCGAATTTGGAGCCATAAAAGCTCGAGACGACGTTAGCATAGGCGTTGGTAATGATGCTCATCATAATCAGACCGGGAACAATGTAGTCCATGTAGCTCACGCCATCAATTGGCGCGAGTTGACTACCAATCATCTTACCGAAGATGACAAAGTAGAGGGCGGTGGTAATCATTGGCGGCAGCAGGGTTTGAATCCAGATGCGGCGAAAGCGGCGGATCTCTTTCACGACAATGGTGAGAAAAGCGATGGCGTAGGTATGCAGATGGTTCATAGTTTGGCGTCTCCCGCCTCAACGCGACGTAAAAAGAGCTCCTCCAAGCGGTTTGTTTTGTTGCGCATGGAGAGCACCTCAATGCCCTGTTGGCTCAGTTGCGCAAAGAGGGGATTAAGTCCGCTCTGATGATTGACATCTACCTCAAGGGTATGGGGGTCGATAAGGCGTCTTAGGGTGCCACCGCTAAATTCAGGCGGGGTGGTGAGGGGTTGTTTAATATCGAGAATAAAGGTTTCGCAGTCGATTGTCGCGAGGAGCTGTTTCATCGAGCTATTTTCGACAATCAGCCCCTTATCAATAATCGCGATATTGCGGCAGAGCATCTCCGCTTCTTCAAGATAGTGGGTGGTGAGAATAATCGTGGTTCCCATCCGGTTCACCTCTTGCAAAAACTCCCACATCGAGCGGCGCAGTTCAATATCGACGCCGGCGGTTGGTTCGTCGAGAATGAGCAGCGAAGGCTCATGCACCAGCGACCGCGCAATCATCAGGCGTCGCTTCATTCCCCCCGAGAGTGAGCGTGCCATATCTCTGCGTTTATCCCACAGCCCCAGCGCCTTCAGTGCCCACTCACAGCGCTGTTGCGCCCGTTTAAGCGGCACACCGTAGTAGCCCGCCTGATTAATGACAATCTCCTCTACCGGCTCAAACTGGTTAAAGTTGAACTCCTGCGGTACCAGGCCGATGCAGCGTTTGGCGGCATTAATTTCGCGGTCAAGATCGTGGTTAAATATCGTGACATGGCCACCGCTTTTATTAATCAGTGAGGTGAGAATGCCAATGGTGGTTGATTTTCCCGCGCCGTTAGGGCCGAGCAGCGCAAAGAAATCGCCCTGCTCAACCGTTAGGTCAATCCCTTTCAGGGCCTGCATGCCGTTACGATAGGTCTTTTTTAATTGTGAAATGGCGACAGCGCTCACTTGGAACTCTCCTTTGCCGTTTGTCGCTGGAGTAGATTGCTATGGGACACCGTGGCTATAGGCGGGTAATGGCAAAACCATCCCCCTCCTGTTCGAGTCGCGCTGCCGAGCTAATCACTGCGGTATGGGCGAGGGCAGGTTGCAGATAGTGCTCACCAACCCGTTGTAGATCGGCAAGGGTGACTTGCAATACCTGCTCGCGCAGGGCGCGGCGGCGCTCTGGCGTGCGACCATGGAGGGTTGCGTAGAAGCTGGTCATCGCCTCACCAGCGGGGGAGCCGGGTTTGTCAATGGTGCTAATCACGCCAAGAATCGCCTCTTCAAGTAGCCGTTTGGGGTGATCTTTTTCCAGCAGCCAACTAATGGCGTTGTCAAAGTCGTTAAGCGTCGCATTCAGGCGGGGGTCGCGGTAGGAGTAGAAGCGAAAGGCGCTGCTGTCGCTGTCATAGCCTGCACCGCCACCGTAGGCGCCGCCCTGTTCGCGAATGGCGCGGTGTAAAAAGTTGTTGCGTAAAAAACCGCCCAGAACCATTAGCGCTGGCGCATCCGCATGGCCGGAGGGGACGGTGGCATAGGCGCGGGCACAGAAGTTAACCTGTGTCGAGGTTGCCCACGCCTGTTTCAGTTGGCCACTAACCGCAGGTAGTTGCAGTGTCGAAGGGTTGCTGCCGCTATCGGGCTGCCAGAGGTCACTAAGGGCAGCCACCATCTCATCCTCATCCTGGGGACGGGCGATTAGCAGCAATTGGCGTGGGCTCTGCTGTAGTGCCTGGGCGATCTGCTGTAATTTGTCACTGAGTTGGCGAATTTCACCATCATCTGCGACCTGCTCATCAAGTGCTTTAATCGCTGCAATGCCTGCCAAACCGCCCCATTGATGGTTAATAGCTGCTGTGGGGCTGATACAGCTGGCGGCAGCCGCCATTGCCAAACTATGACCACTGCTGGTGATGCGCTGCTCCTGATGCATCCGCTCTTGGGAGATGAGTTCGCGGAGGCGCTCATACTCATCAAAGCGAGCGTTATGAAAGGTGGCAAAGAGAAGCTCTGCCATTGCTCTGCTATTGCGCAGCAGCGCCTTGCCGGAGAAGCTGAGAAAGCTGCGGTACTGCTGCACGTCATCATTGGAACCGCGCAGCGAGATGGCGGCGTTGAGGCCACCACTCACTTTTGCCTGTAGCGCTGCGGTGGCGAGGTAGTCACGTCCACCACTGCCCACTTCGGTGACCACATCGGTAAAGAGCGGCAGATGGGGGATTAGTTCGGCGTCAAGATCGGGTATCTGGATAATGATATGTTGATAGACCAGACCGTTGGTACTGCGTCCGTACCAAGTGGTGGGTGCTGAGAGTCGCTCTGGCGCCTTGCCCTCGGGGATTTTTAGCTCAACCGGAATATCCTCAAGCCCGACCCGGGGTAACAGTTCAACATCGTCATCTTCAGCCTGACGTGCTGCCAGTGCAGCGACCGCGTTGGCCACGGCCTGACGCTCCTCGGCGGTGAGTTTTGCGGCAATTTGTGCCAGTTTTTCCTGCTCTGCCGCTTCTCGTTCAGCCGCCAGTTGCGGATCGGGGGACATCACCAGACGTATCCGATGCGGGTTATCAAGAAGTTCGCGTACTAGACCCTTAATAAAATCGGGATCGGTAATTTGGCGGCGCAAACGCTCAATAACCGGATCAATATCGAGCAGTGCCACTGGATCTGCACCATGCAGCGTCGCGCCCAGCGCGTGTACCATGAGCTGCAAGCCATAGGGAAAACCGTCACCGCTCACCTCACGCTGCGAGAGTTCGAGTTGATGCAAGATCGCCTCAACCTGCTCTTGATCAACGCCGTTTTCGGCAATGTTTTTCAGCGTATTAAGAATGAGTGCTTCGACCGCATCGGCGTTTTCTGGGTCGGAACCCTCCAGACCACAGGCAAAGATCATCTCACGCGTAGAGTCCTGTACGCCGCACAGGGGGGAGGGGGCAAGACCGAGATCGCTCGTTTCGAGCACCTGACGCAGTGGTGAGGCGCTGTTATCAAGTAAAACACCCGAGAGCAGGTTGGCACGCATAACCGCCTCAGCGTCACTGCTCTCTTGCAGCAGCCAGCCGAGCACAATATGGGTCTTTTGGCGCGTTGCAGACTCATTTTCATCTGCGGTTTCAATCGCATAGCGGTCAGTAAACTGTTGCGGCGTGGTGTAACGCTGCTCTAGTTCGACCTCAATATTAAGATTTAGGCGCTGAAACTGCGCCAGAGCCAATGTTTCAAACTCCTGTTGTAGGCTGGCGGCATCAATATCACCATAGGTCATAAAGGTGGCGTTGGAGGGGTGATAGTGGCGCTGATGAAACGCTTTAAGCGCCTCGTAGGTCAGTTCGGGAATAACCGCCGGTTCGCCGCCACTGTTGTAGTGGTAGGTATTGGTGGGAAAGAGCGCACTGGTCAGACTTTGCCACAGTGCGCTAACCGGCGAACTCATCGCCCCCTTCATCTCGTTATAGACGACCCCCTTAAACTCTAGCGGGCTGTTTGCATCATTGCTGTCACTAAAATCGAGGCGGTGACCCTCTTGGGCGAAGTCAAGCGGGTTCAGATTGGGGAAAAAGACTGCATCAAGATAGACCTGGAGGAGATTGGCAAAATCCTTGCGGTTGCGGCTGGCGAAGGGGTAGGCGGTCCAGTCGCTGCTGGTAAAGGCGTTCATAAAGGTGTTAAGGGAGCGCCGGGTCATTAAGAAAAAGGGATCGCGTACCGGATACTTATGGCTGCCACAGAGGGTGGTGTGTTCAAGAATGTGGGCAACGCCGGTGGAATCGGTTGGAACCGTCTTAAAGGCGACCATAAAACTTAGCTGGTCATCGTCACTTTTGAGATGAAAGTGGCGTGCGCCGGTGGCGAGATGTTCAAACTCCTGGAGTTCCAGATTAAGTGTGGTAATCGGGTGGCTAGCAAGCCAGCGAAAGGAGGGGGCGGCAGCGATGGGTGTGCCAGCAGCGGTTGAACTCATATTGTGGTGAAATCCCGTTAGGCTAGTGGTAGAGATGAAGAGAGGAACATTTTACAACGGATTGCTCTTCAGTGTTGAGTAGGTAGGGGTGATGCTGGGTAACTCAATACGTTGGCAGCGTATCACCCATCTTTTTACGTAACCGTTCAGACCTCCACTACTTTTTCTTCCTCTCCCCTCGGGGGAGAGGGTTGGGGTGAGGGTAAAAAACAGGGTGTCTGAACGGTTACCTTTTCACTGCTTTGTGCGGCGCTTTAATGATCGCCTCAAAAAGCTGTCGTCGCAAGGTAGAGCGTGTATCCGACATAGCAGGCGACAAGCGCAGCGCCCTCAAAGCGGTTAATTCTCCCCTGCCCGCGAAAGCCGTAGCCAATGACAAACAGCGAGAGGGTGAGCGCCGCCATCACCATGATGTCGCGGTTAAAAACTTCAGGACCAACGGTCATGGGGTGAATGGTGCCGGCGATGCCGACCACTGCTAGGGTATTAAACAAATTTGAGCCAATAATATTGCCCAGCGCAATGTCGTGTTCGCCCTTGCGCGCGGCGATAACCGAGGAGGCCAACTCGGGCAGCGAGGTACCGATTGCCACAATGGTTAGCCCGATGATTAGGTCGCTAATGCCAAATCCGTGAGCGATCTCTACCGCCCCCCAGACCAAAATGCGAGAGCTAACAATCAGCAGCAGCAGTCCGGCAATCAGCCAGAATATCGCCTGGCGAATTGGCATGGTACGAATATCAAGCTCAACTTCGACCTCACTGCTGAACGTGTCACCCTTTTTCTGCATCCCCTGCCAGATGGTCCAGGTCATTAGGGCGGCAAATACGCCGAGCAGCGTCCAGGCATCAACACGGGTAATTTCACCATCCCAGAGCTGCCAAGCGGCAAGGGCGGTAACGGCGGTAAGGATTGGTAGCTCTTTACGCAGTACCTGTGAGTGGACGATGATCGGGCTAATGAGCGCCGTTACCCCCAAAATAAGGGCAATGTTGGTAATATTAGAGCCATAGGCGTTACCCAGGGCAATGCCCGGGTTGCCCTGTGAGGCGGCGAGTGCCGAGACCACCATCTCTGGCGCGGAGGTGCCAAAACCGACAATCACCATGCCGATAAGCAGCGGCGGCATTCCATAATAGCGGGCGGTAGCGGCGGAACCTTCAACAAAGCGGTCAGCGCTCCAGACCAAAAGGGCAAGGCCAATTGCGACAGCAATAAATGCGGTGGTCATGTAAATTACAGTATCCTGAAAGTGGTTAGTGGATGAGGATCTCTCTTGAACAGAAGGAGGGATCGGCGTAGCGGGATGAACGGGGGTATTGTTTACTGCTGTAGAGGCAAAGCGCACTCATAGCAGGGTCTCAATTTTACGCAGGGCATCGATGGGTAGCAAGATAATTGTCAAATTCGGCGCTGCTGCGATGGCGTCATATCGGATCTTTCACGGGAGTTCCTAATGAACAAAAAAACGCGTTTCACAGGGTTTACCGTGGTTGCGCTATGGTTGGGTCTAGTGGGTACGGGGGGTTGGTTTATCCTATCTGTCGGCGAGGCGCTGCTTGCTTGGCAACAGGTACAGCACTGGCAGCCGGTGACTGTGCAATTAGAGTCACTGCAACGGCAGCAGATGACGCAGGGCAACGCCAGCTCACTCACCACCCAGATTATGGCGAGGTATCACTATACGTTTAATGGAAAACGCTACACCGCTGAGCGTGTCGGCAGCTATGAGGGGATGCCGCTTGTTGATGGCTGGCATGAGGCGATCTACGACCGTCTTAAGGCGATTCCCTATAACCGTCGTGCGGCGGCGCGGGAGCTAACCGCCTGGGTCAATCCGCAACATCCGCAAGAGAGTCTGTTGGATCGTTCGTTGCGCTGGGTGGTTCCGCTGCTGCTCTCTCCCGCAGCGCTCTTTCTCTTTGCCACGGCATGGTTACTGGTTTTTGAGAGGCGTCAACGCGCTCGGGGTGAAGTTAATGGCGTTGCAGCGCAAATTGAGCGCCTCCCCGGTGATCCAGAACTTGCGACCGAGCGGGCGTGGCGAACGGGAGTCATGTACTCCGACAGCTATGGTTCGTTGTGGGTCGCTTGGCTAATAC
>JADGBN010000068.1 GCA_015231435.1 Gammaproteobacteria bacterium | reverse complement strand
GAGGTGCGGGCGCGTTATGCCGACAAGCATCAGGCGGCCAATCTGGTGGGTCTGGCTGCCGCACGTCAGAATCGTCTCGTACTTGACTGGCAAAACTACCAGCCGCCGCGCCCGCAAAAAATTGGCGATTGATCTGCTGGGCATCACCTTTTGGGAAAACGGTTTTAAGCAGTTTACCGCCAACACGCCGTTAACTTCGCCAGAGGCGTTTGCCGATAAACGGATACGCGTGATGAAGAGCCGCCTCCTGACGGAACAGTTCGCCCTGTTGGGCGCCACCGCGATTCCCATTGACTTTTATGAAACCCGTCAGGCTTTAGCGGACGGCGCGGTTGATGGCCAGGAGAATCCGCTGGTGGCGATTGCGCAGATGAAGTTTCATGAAGTGCAGTCCCATCTCACCTTAAGTGATCACGCCTGGCTGGGCTATGTGTTATCCGCAAGCAAAAAGGTCTTCTCGCGGGTACCCCCCACTATTTATGAACTCATCAAAAACTCGGCGCAACAGTTAAATCAGTGGGAGCGTGAGGAGACGGCACGGCTTGAAGCGCAACTATTAGCTGAAATCTCCGCCACCGGTACGCAAATTATCACCCTAGATGCCACGCAACACGCCCAGTTTGCAGCCAAGCTGGCACCTTTAGCCGATAGTCTGGCAATGGAAATAGGCTACGATATTCTTGCTAAAACCGTAGAGATGCGGTTACCCGCAAGTTTGGCGGCAACGCCGCCCCCGATATTAATTGGCCTTGATGCGGAGCTCTCCGGTAGTGCGAAAGAGGCGGGGGGAGCAATCTATCGTGGTGCAGAACTGGCGATTGAAGCGATTAATAGCGCCGGCGGGGTGCTCGGGCGCCCCATACAGCTTGTTGGTCGAGATCACTTTTTTAATGCTGGTCTAGCCATCAATAATATTAAATGGATGGCAACCCACCCGGATTTGGTCGCAATTATCGGCGGCTTGCACAGTATGATCATCATTCAGGAGCTAGCAACCATTCATGAGCTGCAACGCCCCTATCTCGTCCCTTGGGCGGCGGCAAGCGGTGTAACCGCAAATGGCTACCACCCCAACTTTATCTTCCGACTCTCTCTGCGCGATAGTGAAGTCACCCCTTTTCTCATCCAACGGGCCCTCGCCGAAGCAGGAACTGGTCGAATTGTGTTAATGCTCGAGCGCAGTGACTGGGGACGCAGCAATGAGGAGGCAGCGGCCGAGCTCACGCGAGTCTATGGTGATCGGCTGTTGGTGGAGTGGGTTAATCGCGGCGAGAGCCAATTTCTCAGTCGGTTGCAAAAGTTGCAGGCGGCGGGCGTCACCGCGATGGTCATGGCCACCAACTTTGTCGAGAGCAGTTATCTGGTCAACGCAATAGCCAAACTCGATAAACCCTTTCCGGTTTTTGCCCATTGGGGCATCACCGGGGGTGATTTTTGGGGAGCGAATCGCGCCGATCTGGCAAAGATAGATTTTCGTTTTGTCCAGTCGGTAATCCCTGATCACCACTCCTCACTCGCCCTGCAGGCGATGCAGCAGCACTATCGACAAAAATATAGCCTGCCAGCCGATGCCCCCCTGCCCGCTTTTACCGGTACAGTCCATAGCTACGAGCTAGTTCAACTGCTTGCTAGGGCCATAACCGCCGCTGGCACGGTTAACGGAGAGGCCATTCAGGTGGCACTGGAGAATATCGATACCCATGATGGCTTGCTACGTTACTACTCCCCGCCTTTTTCAGCCACTGAGCATGATGTGATCGGGGGCTTACCCCTGTTACTCGCCCGTTATAACAGCGATGGAAAAGTTATTCAGGCTGATCCTTAATGGCTCTTCCGTCTCCATTAGCAGCGCCCATTAAACAGAGCCTGCGTTTGCAGGTCACACGCACCTTTGCGCTGTTTGTGGCGTTGGCCATGCTCAGTATGGCCCTGTTGGTCAGCCTCTGGCTCTCTCAATCCCTCGTTGAACAGTTGCGCACGCAGTTACAGCAACGTGCGCAACACGATGTCACACTATTACAACAACGTTTTGATTACCTGTTAGAGAGTGCTCACGCCCTGGCGATTAACCCGTTGGTGATTAACGGAATAAGTGATATCGAGGGTCGCAAAAACTACCTCCCCCCGCTGATAAAAAGCTTCTCGAGCAGCCGCCATGTCGTAGCCATTGCCCTGCTTGATTTTGCGGGAACCCCCCTCTATACCAATCTCAGCATGGCACCCACCTATGGGGAGTCAGCAGCCCTGCGATCTACCCTGACCAACGGAATTATCAATACCACCATTGATCTGGAAAAGAGGCAGTGGCGGCTCTTTATACCCGTGATCTATTACACCACTACTCAGGGTGCGCTGGTTATTGAGTACGATCTTGAGGCAGTTATTCGCCATACATTAATAGAGAGAGCTGCCACCGACACTGAATTTCGCATTAAGATTGATAATACACTGTTAGTCAATAATTTTACCTTTGCCGATGCCGACCTGGTGATCAGCCAGGCCGTTGCCACCGCTAAACAGCTCCCCTATTTCGATAATCGTACGTTGCTACTGGAGCTGGGGGGAGGAAAACAGTACATCAGAGAGACCCTGACCTCGGCACTTTACAATGTCGCCATTCTCGGGATACTGCTGACCATTCTGGCAGCGGTACTTGCCTACTGGCTGGGTAGCCGAATAACTCGCCCAATCTTAACTCTCTGCCAGCGGGTAGAGCAGGCAGATGGTCAAAACTTACGCTGCGCACCCTTAGGAACCGCTAATGAACTTGAGCGGTTGGCGGCTATTTTTGATGAACGCACCCTAAAACTCTATCAGATTCAGGAGACTCTGGAGGAGCGGGTGCAGGAGCGAACCCGTGAACTTGAACTGGCAAAAGAGGAGGCAGAGCGCGCTAACCGTGCCAAAAGTCTCTTTATTGCCAATATGAGTCATGAGATCCGCACCCCGATGAACTCGATTATCGGTCAAACACATCTGCTGGTTCGCCACTGTTCACACCCTGATGAGCGATCCCGTTTGCAAAAGGTTCTTGATTCCAGTGAGCATCTGCTCACCATCATTAACAATATTCTTGACCTCGCCAAGGTGGAGTCGGGAAAGTTTGAACTAAATATCACACCCTTTCTGATGAACGATCTGCTGCAAAGCCTGATGACCATGGTGCAGGAGCGGGCAAATCACAAAGGGCTGACCCTCACCTCCCACATCGATGAAGGCTTAACAAATATCGCCTTTAAAGGTGATCCCTATCGTATAAATCAGGTTTTAATTAATTTGATGGTTAACGCGATAAAGTTTACCAAGGCGGGAGAGGTGACGCTTGAGGTAGGGATTATCTCGCAAACCGAAACGCAGATGGTTATCCGTTTTGCAGTCCGTGACACCGGTATCGGTATTCCCGCTAGCGAGCTGACCCGACTCTTTCAACCCTTTGAACAGATGGACAGCTCCTTTACCCGTAAACATAACGGCACCGGCCTCGGCTTGAGTATTGTCAAAGAGATTGTCGCCATGATGGGGGGCACCTACGGGGTGGAGAGCCACGAGCTGGTCGGGAGCTGTTTCTGGTTTACCCTCCCCCTTGATCTCTCCCGACTACTGACAGCCTCCCATGCGCTTACACCTTTATCCACAGAACTCACCGCCGCTTCTGCTATAAAATTCACCCATGACAACCGCGCACTTCGCCTGCTACTGGTGGAGGATAACGAGCTTAATCAGGAGGTGATTCGTGATATGTTGGCCGAGGTTGGTCTTGCGGTTGATCTCGCTGTCGATGGTCTGGATGCCCTACAGAAGGCAACGGCGCAACCCTACGATCTGATTCTGATGGATGTTCAGATGCCGCGAATGGACGGTTTGACCGCAACCGGCAAGATTCGTCAACTACTCGGCTATCGTGAGACGCCCATTTTGGCACTAACCGCCCACGCCGCCCCTGAATATATCAATCAGGCGCTGGCTGCCGGAATGAGTGATCATCTGGCAAAGCCCATCAATCCCGAGCAGCTCTATGCGGCTATCTGTCGCTGGGTGCCGTCACACTGTCAGCAAACCAAGACCACGGAGTCGCCACAGGCGACAGATCAGCCTAAAGAGGATTACGAACTCGGGAGGGTGCTGGCAGCCATTCCCGGGATCCCTGACGACTTCTATCTACTGGAGTGTTCCAAGCAACCGCGCTATCTGCGCTACCTGAATCGCTTCAGAGTTGAGCATGCGGCAACCTTGACAAAAATTGGCGATTCACTTGCCCGTCACCAGCTTGAGGATGTGCAACATGCCACACACGCCCTGGCGGGGGTGGCAGGAGGGTTAGGTTTAATGACCCTGCATCAAGCGTTAAAGCAGCTCGAAATCGGGGTTAGGGAGGGGCTTACCGATGACGCCCTGCAAACACGCTGGCAGGAGGCAGCGCAGGTTGAGATTGCCGTCATGGCGGCGCTACAGCGCCTGCCGCAGGAGCCACCCGAAAGCGCCTCGGTAACCGAGGATGAACAAACGCTCCTTCCGCGAATGCAAGAGATGTTGCGTCAGGATGATATTCGCGCTGTCAGCCTCTTTAACTCGCAGCAAAAGGCTTTTGCCACCCTGCTGGGGAGTCGCTTTGCCAACTTCTCCCGCTATATGAAAGGGTATCAGCTACACAAGGCCCTCGAGCTCTTGCAAGCCAGCACTGATCTCCCAAATTTAAAGCATTGATGCCTACTTTAACAGTTGCCCCACCGCAAACAGCAGATCATCGTAACGATAGGGCTTGTTAAGATGTCGATGCTGGATACCGGTGAGTAGTAACGCTTCCGCTGACGTTAGATCGCGGCCGGAGAGTGTCAGGACGACAAGTTTCGGATGTAGGGCGACGGCCTGCTTCGCAAGCTCTATACCACTCATCACCTCGGGCATCTCCACATCGGTTATCAGCAGATCAATATCCTGATGTTGTTGCAGATAGATGAGCACCTGCTGCGGACTCTTGAAGGCAATCACCCGATATCCGGCATCTTCAAGAGTGTCCGTGGCGATATCAAGAAGTAGCTGCTCATCATCAACCAGAATCAAGCAGTGCTGCCGGTCACTGATAACCGAATCGCTGGCGTCTCTCTGTTCATTCATGGGGTCACCTGGTCTCTTCTCTTCTCATTTCAGTCACTCATTATGCATAAAAATGTAATACAATAATAACAGGAGCAAAATGGTTTTCATCAGTGACAGCATCATTTACTAATGAAAAAATATCTATACCCAAAATCATTGGAAATGATGGAAGGCGGCAAAGGCGCAAATTCCCATGAGCTTAGCGCTCCTAAGTGAATGGGGTAGCAACGGCAGCGTGCGCAGCCTGCCTTTGGTGCAACGACCCAACAACTTCAAGTAAAAAGGTATAATTTACGAGCTTGATTTTCCTAGATGATATCACGCTCCCCCTGTTAAGCCGAGATCTGACCATGCAATCCACCATTCTGATTGTTGATGATATCCCCGAAAATCTGACGTTATTGGGGGATATTCTCCAGCCGGACTATTTTGTCCGGGTGGCAACCTCCGGTCTGCGGGCGCTTGAAGTTGTCGAACAACCGCCCCGCCCTGATCTGATTCTTCTCGATATTATGATGGAAGAGATGGATGGTTATGAGGTCATGCGACGTCTGCAGGCAAAGGCATCAACCCGTACCATTCCAGTTATTTTTATCTCGGCTCTTGATCGCCATCACAATGAGCAGAAAGGGCTGGAGCTCGGGGCGGTCGACTATATTACCAAACCCATCAGTCCCCCCATCGTGCTTGCCAGAGTGCGCAACTATCTTGAGTTGAAAGAGCATCGTGATCGCCTGCTAAATGAAAATAGCGCTCTTGAGACAGAAGTCCAAAAGCGGATAGAAGAGAACCAGGTGATTCAAGATGTCAATATGCGCGCACTCGCCTCGCTCGCCGAAACCCGGGACAATGAGACGGGGAACCACATTCTACGCACCCAGCACTACGTTAACTTGCTGGCGGAGTGGCTGGCCAAGCATAGCAGTTATAGCGCCGATCTTGGCGCAGGGGTTATTCGCTCCATCACCAAGGCAGCGCCGCTGCACGATATTGGTAAAGTTGGCATACCGGATCACATTCTCCTAAAACCAGGAGCCCTTACCCCGCAAGAGTGGGTGACCATGCAGACTCACACAACGCTTGGCAGTGATGCCATTGTCCGCGCACTGCGCGGCATCAAGAATCAATCCTCTCTGGCACAACTGCATCTGGCGATTGATATTGCCCATTTTCATCATGAAAAATGGGATGGCAGCGGTTATCCCGAAGGCTTGAGCGGTGAGCAGATCCCGCTGGCGGCACGATTAATGGCGGTTGCCGATGTCTTTGATGCCCTTATCACCCGCAGAGTCTATAAACCCCCCTTCCCCTACCCAAAGGCAGCGGAGATTATCAAGGAGGGGAGCGGCAGCCACTTCGACCCCACGGTGGTTGCCAGCTTTACCGCTTGCTACCCACAATTTGTTGAAGTGGCTAACTCATTCTCCGATGAAACAGAAGATAAGACGTAGTCAGTCGCTTTCTGTGACCGCACCCCTAGAAGGCATCATCTCTGGTAAAGATCTGCAAAAACAGTATATGTATATGAATCTTGGAGGCATGGATAACCTGTTATGGCGCAAAGCATCCGCAGGCTTGGGCATGGGCGGTACTGCTTAATCCTTAAAACAGGCACCAGAAATCAACACGCAATGCTTCAATCACATCTTCGCCTACCCTTTTTCGCCGCGCAGTCGGGAGATAGATCATGAATCAGCTACATAAGGGTGAGTCTCTCTACCAGACGGCAGAGAAGGAGATTATCAACTGCATAAGTTGCGGCTATGCACATGTCATCCCGCTACCATCCATGGCGTCAACACTTCCCATCTATCTTGAGCAATACTGGAGCGATGAGAAAATCACCCATAAACGGAGTGACCGAGAGTCCAGATGGCAAAAAAATCATGCAAAATTAAAATTAAACATCTTACATAAAACGCTCAACAGAAAAGATCCCAGGCTCCTCGAAGTTGGCTGCGGTGTAGGCATCTTCCTTGAAACCGCCAACGAACTTGGTTGGCAGACAACGGGTATAGAGTTATCACCTCATGCACGAAAACAGTGCGTGGACTTAGGGTTAAACGTCCCCTATTGCTCAATTTTTGATCCCTTATTAACCGCAGAGAATAAATTTGACGTCATTCACTTTGGTCTTATTCTTGAGCATCTCATTAATCCGGTTGAACATCTCCTTCGAGCCAAAGATCTCCTGACAGCTAACGGTTTAATCTCTATCGTAGTTCCCAATGACTTCAATCCATTACAAAAACTGCACTGCGAAATAGCCGACTCACCACCCTGGTGGGTATCGCCAGATCACCATATCAATTACTTTAACCAATCATCCATTAATCATCTGTTGAGCAGCCATGGAATAACCCCTACTCATATCTCCAGCTCATTTCCCATGGAGTTCTTTCTCTTGTCGGGAGATAACTACACTCAGAATGGGGCATTGGGAAGAGCCTGCCATGAAAAGAGAGTGCAATTTGAAAACTCATTTTTTGACCATGGGAAAGAGCGGCTACTGGAGGAGATTTACACAAAATTGGGGTCAATCAATCTCGGAAGAGAGATTTTTATTATTGGCACTAAAAACCATACCCAAACTACTTGGAAATGCAGGTAGGCGGCAAAGGCGCGAATCCCCATGAGCATAGATTAACTATGTGATTGGGGTGAGCGACTGCAGCGTGCGCAGCCTGCCTTTGGTGCAACGACCCTGCAATTTCAAGTAGAAAGGGTATAAACTTGCAGATGCCAGATCGTCATCTACGCTTTCTCATCAAGATAGAGCGGGGTAATGGTGATTTGCGGCGGCAGCAGCGACCGCAACAGCGCATCGATCACCACCTGATGAAACGCCGAGGAGATGAGCACAACTGAAGCCCCGCTCGCGGCAATCTCCTCAGGTGCAATAATGCGGTACCCCCAGCGCTGTTGACCATGCAACGAAGCATCACTGTCACTAAGGGCGATAACCGTGGCAGTTGCGAGGCGGGTGTTGGCCAGCAGTTCACGGGTGTGCTGACCTGCCCCATAGATAACAACCGTCGCACCATCCATCTGCCACTTCTGCAGCAGGGCATCAACGCGCGGTACTAAATAACCGTTATGCTGCAAGTGAAGATAGTTATCTACCATCGCCGTTGCTCGACTTTCAAACGCCGCCTGCAATCCGTCAAGATCGCCCTCCTCGTCACGAAAACGCTGCAACACTTTGGCAAACTCAACGTAGAGCCCCTTGCCCGACAAGACCGTCACCGAACTGGCATGTAACCGCGCCTCCACGGTCGCCGTCGCCCAGTAGGCGACCTCACCACGCAGCGCCAGCTTATAACTGCAAAAGAGATCTTGCCCCACCCCGACATCTTTGCGAAAGCCACCTACCGCCTTAAACGCCTGATGTCTGAAGAGTGCCGTCGAGGGCCAGAGACTGCCGCGCAACATCATTAACTTAAGCGCCTCTTTGCCCGGCAAAACAAAGTCAGACTCATAACAGCTATATTTAATCCGCTCATCCTGCGCGTTAATAAACCAAACGCCGGTATAGAAGAGCAGCACAGCGGGATGCTGCGCCATCGTGGCAACCGCATGTTCAAGAAAATCATCGCGAATATAACGATCATCACTTTGCAAAATGGTAAGGTACTCGCCGGAGGCCTCCTGCGTACACGCCTCGGCATTACCCACCGCCCCCAAATTGTGCTGATTGCAGCGGTAGCGCACCCGGGGATCTTGCTGGCAATAACGGTTAACCACCGCCGCCGTCGCATCGGTTGAACAGTCATCGACAATAAGCAGCTCAAAATTGCCATAACTCTGGCGCTGCACCCGCTCAATCAGATCCCCCAACCAGTGGGCGCTGTTATAGCTGGGAACACAGATGGAGATTAATGGCGCTCTGACTAATAACATACACACTCCCAAATCAATTGATTGTGAATTCTACACAGCTGAATTAGGATGACTACCCCACAGTAACATGACCTGAGCTCTATATTGCCTCTATCTCTACCCGATCTGCTCATCGCCATATCCCTCGGCATCACGATTACCCTCTTTCTCTGGAAAACAATTGAAGAGGAGTGGCCAACTCCACCCACTCTGTTTCGTCATGACCGACCTGCCCATCGTGAGTGGTTTTTACACCATGACGAAAAACTGCTGATTCCTGATATGCTGGTGTTCTCCCGCCCACGCAGCAATTGGCACCGTCTAAGCGACTATCAACCCTACCCGGTATCCCCAGCCTTTGGGATTCTCTACCCCGCGCTGGTTGCGATTGCTGTGCGTCTGCTGGGACAGAATAATCGTGGCTTAAGAGTGATTAATCTCCCCTTGCTTTTTCTCTCACTACTCGCAATTTCGGCCACAGCACTCCATAGTTTTTCCGGTGCGGGAGGCATTGCTTTTGCACTTATTCTCACCTGCAATGTACCACTCTGGTATATCGGACGTCACACCATTCTTGAAAATAGCTTGATGACTTGGCTATTGCTGTTGACCGCACTTTATATGTTAGTACCACAACTTTTACTTGCATGGATCTATCCCATCGCAATCCTCACAAGTACATTCAGCCTTATTAAGATTACTTTCCCTCTCTATCTCCACCTCTATCTTTTTATACTTATCGCTGCGATTGAACCCGAATTATCTACCCTGTTCCCCCTTCTCTTGATCATGGCCGGTTCATGGTTTGCTTGGGAAGCACTCCATTTTATCCTGCTATACCGATTAGGTGTGCATCAAGCGAGACTGAATAACCTTTACCTTGCGGTTAAACAACACAAGGGAGGTACCACACGCCAGCCGCGTCACTATCAACCGCTTGGCAGTACAATATTTTTAGCCTTTATTGAAGATTTACAACGCTTTATATTTACTCGGGCTAAGGCACTCAATCACAGAAACAGCGCTATCTTTATTATTACCCTTGGCTTGATACTGCTGGCAAATACGCTGATCCCGATGCAACCCAATAGCGGCACTTTGCCCCCGTTTATTTTCTTGCTCTTATTTCTCCTGCTGGCCATGCCGCTGTTCTACTATCTGAAACGCGGCTACCCGCTCATTCCACTTTTCTATCTGCTCATCTGCCAAGTACTGGGTGAGCTCATCACCGCTAGCCCAACGCTGGTTGCGCAAATAATAACCCTGCTGTTAATCACAATTACACCATGGTATCTGCTAAAACAGTGGCAGCTCCTGCAACAGCTGCGCGCCAACCGCACCCATGAGGTGGCAGAAAACAGCCAAAAACTAGGCAATTTAATTGGTCATGAGACAACTATTTATGCCCACGCCTTTGCGCTGCGATTTTTCTGGCAGGCTCCGTTACACTTTATCTCCGGTGATGATCAGTTCTATGGCAACCAGGATATTTTACAGCGTGCACAAAAAATGTGTGCCCAGTGGCTACTACTGGCAGGTCGTGGTGGAGTTATTCCATCCATTGAGCTCGATCCCTATTACGCTATCGCCAGTTTTTCGACTTCCGCAAACGTCAGCGACAGCAGTGATCAATATCTGCTATTTAAACGACGCATTACACCCCAAGACAGAGTAACTCACAATAATCCTACTCAACAGCTATGTAACTGGTACCAACGACAAGGTGGCAGAGGTACGATTGCCTTGGCACCGGCAAACGAGGCAACCTGCTATCTATACAACCTGCTAACGCAGGCCCAACTACCCTTGGCAGGGGTATTTGATCGTCAGCCCGAAAAAAGATCTTCACTCACCCTAAACGGATACGCAGCGCTCTCTGCACTGCAACCAGCGATTATTATCATCATCTCCCCGCTGCACTATCAGCCGATAAAACAACAACTGCTCAGCCTTGGTGTCGCTAACCAAACCATATTTAACGGCAGTGACCCCACTTTTCCCCTGCACTTTTATCTTGTGGACCTCATTCACCTCTGGCAAGCCGAGTTATCGTGCAAAGAGGCAAAACCGACTTGGTAGCAATTGCATCACAACTGCTCACGGGCGGGTGGTTTTCTATCGCCTATCTCTGGCCCGGTCTGCTTATTGCCCTAGCCACAGAGACGACGCAACCCCTCCCTATTGCCATCATAACCGCGCTCTGGTTAATCAGCCGAACACTCTTCACCTGCATGATTGAACACCTTAGTCGAGGTGATAACCCAACCCTCACCATGGTGCTACGCATCGCCATGGCGATTGAACTGCTGGTGATTCTCTTTTTTAGCTTATCCCTGCTGCCCCTGATGACCCTGCAACACCTCATGCCCATATTGGCAACACTGCCAATCACTGCACTATGGATTGTTCTACTATCGCGTTCGCCCTATCCCGGACTTCTTTCCGAAGGACTTGGCGATATACCCGCCTA
Organism: Gammaproteobacteria bacterium; assembly: GCA_015231435.1. Lineage (GTDB taxonomy): Bacteria > Pseudomonadota > Gammaproteobacteria > Thiohalomonadales > Thiohalomonadaceae > JADFYS01. The sequence goes on along the minus strand of JADGBN010000068.1, from coordinate 368 downwards.
TTATGAAGCAGCACGCAACTACCGCCAGACGGGGATAATCCACAATAACTTTTTTATCGCTGACTACCGTGGTGGCATTTACCACTATATCCGGCAGACTCCTCTCCCGGTACTACTCACCAGTCACTATTTTCGCATATGGGGAGAGACCGCATACACTCTCGATATTCACGCGATGATCTCGGCACAACTGCTAGCACTGCTGGCAGGTGCCGCAACGGCCCATATTTTCGGCTATCACACACCAGATGCCTGGGTAATGGCCAGCCTGATTTTTATGTTACTCCCCGGCCTATTTCGTCTCGCTGCGCTTGGCAACATCAATAATATAATTGCTTTATCGCTGTTGCTCGCTCCGCTAATTCCGA
>JADGBN010000067.1 GCA_015231435.1 Gammaproteobacteria bacterium | reverse complement strand
ATGGTCAGTAAAGCGCGTGCAAATGCTGAAAAGAGTGGAGATAAAAACGTTGAGTTTCGTCTAGGTGAAATCGAATTTTTGCCAGTCGCCAATGAAGTGGTGGATGTCATTATCTCCAATTGCGTTATAAACTTATCACCTGATAAGTCTAAAGTTTTCCAAGAATCCTTCAGGGTTCTGAAGCCTGGAGGGCGATTGGCAATATCAGACGTCGTGGCTACAGCTGACTTACCTGAGGAGGCAAAAAATGATATGCAACTATACACAGGATGTTTAGCTGGTGCTTCACCAATTCATGACATCGATCAGATGCTAAAAGATGCTGGCTTTGTTGAAATATGTATCAAACCAAAGGATGAGAGTAGAGCGTTCATAAAAAACTGGGTGCCTGGTAGCAAGCTTGAGGATTATGTTGTTTCAGCAACTATCGAAGCAATCAAACCAAAGGCATAACCAATGCCATTAAGTGAAGAGTCACCACTTGCCGGGTGCCTGCATCTTGGCAAGCAGGTGATTCCTCATTAGCCCCTGGATAGTGGGTCTCCCCCATCACATCGTTTTGGGGGAGCCACGCCTTTACCGCGTAACCGTTCGGCTACATTGCCAGCAACTTTAGTGACTAAGCAGCGCGGCTGCTCGTTGCATCGCCTCACCCCGAGTGGCAAAACGGTCGCTGCTATCAATGCGCTGCATAACCCGCTGCTTCTCCAGCATTTTAATGACTTGAGGACGTGCTCCGCAGAGCAGCAGCTTACGACCGGCAACGTGGGTATCGGTAATCATGTCATTAATCGCCCGTGACGAGGTGTAGTCAATTTGGGGTACAACACTCAAATCGAGAATTACCACTTTGTGCGTTTTGAACTCGGAGAAGCGCTTGGACATGCCGTTGGCAGCGGCAAAACTCATCACCCCGCCAATATGAAACAGCAGAATTTTACCTTCGGCGCTGCCCAGAATATGCGTCTCCTCTTCGCTAAGGGGGAGTTCGCTACTCGGTGCAGTCAAGGCCTGAATACTCGCCAGTTGCAGATTACTCATTCGGTTCATGAATACCATGCTTGCCATGACCATGCCGATACCCACTGCCGTAATCAGATCAATAAAGACAGTAATAAAGAGTACGGTAAACATCATGATAACCCCGGCCTTCGGCGCATCTTTCAGATGTTTCAGATAGTCCCAGTCAATAATATCGGTACCGACCTTCACCAGAATACCGGCAAGAATGGCATGGGGAATATACATCGCAAAGGCGCCGGCGCCGAGCATAATTGCCAGCAGAACCACCGCATGCAGTGCCCCCGAAAGAGGGGTCAATCCACCGGCACGAACGTTCACCACGGTACGCATCGTGGCACCAGCACCGGGCAGGCCGCCAAAGAGACCGGCAAAGGTGTTACCAATCCCTTGGCCAATTAGCTCGCGATCTGATTTGTGATGGCTGCGGGTAATATTGTCAGCGACAAGCGAGGTGAGCAGCGAGTCAATCGCACCCAGTACCGCGAGAATGATGGCTGATTTCAACATTTCGCCCAGCAGGGCCATCTCGAAGGTAGGGAACTGCGGTGAGGGCATTCCGGTCGGAATAGGGCCAAGAATCGCCGTCCCCCCCATCGTGGCAATCTCTTTACCACCCACCAGCAGGTTAATGATCTCCCCCCCGCTATAGAGATAGAGGACAAGGGTACCGACAATTAGCGCAAAGAGTGGCGACGGCACCAATTTGGCAATGGACTTAGGGAGAAAATAGACAATCACTAGGGCGAGAAGCCCCAAAATGAGTGCCGGAGACTGGATATTGGCAACAAAACCGGGGAGCGCCTGGGCGGCAGCCACCGGCCCACTGGCGGCGGCGTGCCCCAACAGGGGGCCCAGTTGCAGCAGTATAATAATGACACCGATCCCGCTCATAAACCCCGAGACGACGGGGTGCGGAACCAGATTGATAAATTTCCCCAGTCGCAACATACCAAAAACAATTTGCAGTAGCCCACCCATCATCACCACGGTAAAGGCCAGCGCCGCGCCGGTTGCCGGGCTCTCGGGATACATGGAGGTATATTGGGTAAAGATGGCTGCCATCACCACGGTCATCGGTCCGGTGGGGCCAGAGACCTGCGCCGGGGTGCCGCCAAAGATTGCCGCAAAAAAGCCGACAAAAATAGCGCCATAGACACCGGCAATCGGTCCGGCACCAGAGGAGACGCCAAAGGCGAGCGCCAGCGGAAGCGCGACAACTGCAGCAGTCAGACCGCCATAGATATCACCACGAAGATTATTAAAGTGAAGACCATTGATGTATGCGTTCATTGTCTCTGCTTACAGTGGAGGGTGAGTGAAAGTGAAAGTGGAAGCGATAATATAGTCCATTCAATGTTGCCAGTCTATGGCCCAGCAGGGGTGGGGCGCGCTAACAATAGTGACACGGCATCACCTTTTGCACAGGTATTCTAAAATTGCCGTTTAATCAGCTAGTTGACAGAAGAGAGGCCGGTTAGATTTAGCAACGCAATCAGTAAAAGTAGGGCTCGTAAAGACGCGCTATTCTGCTACAATGCGCCGGCATTTTTCCCCACCATAACCCCCAACCTCTTCACAAATTTATGATGAAATTAAGCAAGTACCTCCCTTTCCTAAACTGGTTCCCGATGAGTTCAGCCACCTTACGCAGCGATATGGTGGCGGGAATCACGGTTGCCCTTGTGCTAATTCCGCAATCAATGGCCTACGCCCAGTTGGCAGGATTACCCGCCTATTACGGACTCTACATCTCATTTTTGCCGGTGATGATTGCCGCGCTATTTGGCTCTTCTAAACAGTTGGCAACCGGTCCGGTCGCAGTGGTCTCCTTACTGACCGCCTCGGCGATTATTCCTTTGGTGGGTGATCCGGGAAAGATGAGTCATGAGGAGATTGTTACCCTCTATGCCCCGATGGCGATCTTGCTGACCCTCCTTGTCGGCAGTTTCCAATTAATGCTCGGGTTAATGCGCCTTGGGGTGATCGTCAACTTTTTATCGCACCCGGTAATTGTCGGTTTTACCAACGCCGCAGCGCTGATTATCGGACTCTCGCAGTTTAATAAAATTTTCGGTGTCTCCATGAGTCGCAGCGAGAGTTTTGTTCAGGATATCTGGGGGGTGGTGATGCGTATTCCCGATCTTCACCTGCCCACCTTTATCTTTGGGGTGAGTGCCATTGTCACCCTCTGGGCCTTGAAAAAATATCTTCCTAAAGTCCCCGGCGTCTTGGTGGTTGTGGTGGTCTCCACCACCATTAGCTGGTTAATCGGCTATGCCGAGATGAAGACCGGCGCAGTCATTGGCAAGATCCCCGAAGGACTCCCCTCACTGGCGATGCCCTCTTTCAACCTTGATGCGATGAGTTCACTGCTCGGTAGCGCTGTGGTTATCTCACTGGTCGGCTTTATGGAGGCGATCTCTATTGCCAAAGCGATGGCTGCCAAAACCAAAGATCGCCTCGATCCCAATCAAGAGCTGATTGGTCAGGGAATTGGCAACATTGTCGGTAGCTTTAGTCAGGCCTACCCCGCTTCGGGCTCCTTCTCGCGTTCGGCGGTTAACCTTGGTGCTGGTGCTAAAACCGGGATGTCCTCCGTCTTTACCGGTCTGGTGGTACTCATTACCCTCCTCTTTCTGACACCGCTGCTCTACCACCTGCCCAATGCGGTGTTGGCGGCAATCATTATTATGGCGGTTGTCGGTCTGATTAACTTCCATTCGGTGCGTCACGCCTGGCAAGCGTGCCGTCATGACGGGATCGCCTCTGTGGTCACCTTTGTGGCGACGCTCGGTTTTGCCCCACATCTTGACTCAGGAATTATGGTGGGCGCTGGACTTGCTATCGGTTTCTATCTCTATCGCACGATGAAACCACGGGTAGCGCAACTTGGGCGTTTTTCTGATGGTACCCTGCGTGATATTAAGGTCTATCCCAAACTGCCCACCAGTCCCTATATTATCGCCCTGCGTTTTGATGGCTCCCTCTACTTTGCCAATACCGCCTATTTTGAAGATACCATTCTTGAGATGGTCGCCCTTAAACCGAGTGCGACGCATCTATTGGTTGTCGGCGATGCAATTAACGATCTCGATGCCTCCGGTGAGGAGGTGATTCACCATGTCGTCAAGCGATTGCGTCAGGGCGGGGTGACCGTCGTCTTCTCCGGCCTTAAGCGGCAGGTGCTGCAGGTGATGCGCAATACCAGCCTTTACCAGTTGATCGGAGAGGAGAATATCTTTGCAACAGAAGATCAGGCGATCGCAGCGATTCATGAGCGACTGGGGGATGACTCCAAAGACGATCTCTTCTGCTTAATTCCGCATCGAGCATAGCCGCAGAGCAAGCGATAACTAAACGACCGTAACCGTTCAGACACCCTGCTTTTTTTACCCTCACCCCAACCCTCTTCCCGAGGGGAAGGGGGCAAAAGTGGTGGGGGTCTGAACGGTTACAAACGACCTCACGATAATTACATTGACATTTGTCAAGTAAACAACTATAAGAAAACCGCCTCAATAATTAATGAGGCAGGTTACTCCTGCTAAACAGGAGACACTATCTTACTGGAGGATTATTATGTTAATAAAAAATAAGATGTCGCTTGCACTGCAAACCGCTTTTTTAGGATGTGCACTATCTGTGGGTGCTGTAGCTGCAGCGGATTTAATCGCTGTGAATGGTGCGGCCGCGCCAAAGCTTGACGGGGTTGCCGATGATGCTGTCTGGAAGCAGGCAGAGGCCGTTGATTTACGTTTTGTCGATGGCGCTAACCTTGGCGGCAAAGGTGAAACAACGGGTTCACTTAAGGCGGCAAAAGTAGGGGACACCTTATATATGTTGCTGCAATACCAGGACGCTGATGCATCCTATCGCCGCAGCCCTTACGTTAAACAGGCGGATGGCAGCTGGAAAAAACTTAAAGATCCAGATGACAAGGGCGGTGATAATAACAAATATTATGAAGATAAAGTGGCGATGATTTGGACTATTAATAATACGATTGATGGTTTTGCCAAAGATGGCTGTTTTGCTGTGTGCCATGATGAAGAACCACCCAAGCCCTATGGTAATAAATATACTGAAAAAGAGGGCCAAATCGGTGATATGTGGCACTTTAAAAGTGTGAGAACAGCGCCACTTGGGCAGGCTGACGACCAGTGGCTGGATCACACCCAATATGACAAAGAGAAATCTGCAAATGCCGGAAGAAAATCCGATGCCAAAACCGGTGGTGGTTACAAAGATATCGGCCTTGTTGATGGGAAGCCTGAGTTTATGAGCAAAGATGGTAAACCAGCAAATCAGGGTGGCACTTACTGGTTAAGTAAGATGGATGCAGTAGCCTTTGATGATAGTAAATTTAAGCCTGGCGATGAGGTCTCCTCAATACTTATCTCCCCTTTTGAGGGCGATCGTGCTGATATCTCTGTCAGTCAGGTCTGGAAAGAGGGTGTCTGGACACTGGAGATCAGTCGTAAACTGGTTACCGGGAGCGCGACGGACGTGCAGTTTGATAATATGAGTGGCGAGTACCTCTTTGGTGTCTCTGTTTTTGATAATGCCGCAGTACGTCATGCCTATATTAAAAAACCGATTACCCTGAAATTTGCCCAGTAAGTAGCCTCAAAATGGCCAATCCCCCGCACTGCGGGGGATTTTTTTGCCTGTCGCTGCATCACTTAAAGCATTCGATGATTACCCATACGATAATCCTCCTGTACACCTTCACGCTACCCCGTTGACTCACAAACAGAGGCTGTTAGAATGACCACTCTCGCGTAAACGTTCAGACACCCTGCTTTTTTACCCTCACCCCAACCCCGAGGGGAGAGGGGGCAAAAGTAGTGGGGGTCTGAACGGTTACCTCTCCGCCCGTCGATTTTTCTTTAGTTTAACTTTATTGGAGTTTACGATGCTTAAACACTCACTCATGTCCCTTGCTGCCCCTCTTTTTCTTGCCTTCACACTCTTCGCACCTGCCCTGCAGGCCGCTGATGCTGAGGCACTCATCACCCATCGTCAGGGTGTTTACAAGGTCGTTAGTGGTCACATGGATGGTATTAAATCAATTCTCTTTCTGGGTCACGCCAATAAGGATGAGTTGACCTATCACAGCGAGGGGATTCTCAACGCCCTTAAAACCCTTTCGGGTGACTTTGCTCCCGGCAGTGATCAGGGGAAAACCCGTGCCAAAGCGGAAATCTGGAGCAAACCAGAGGAGTTTAAAGAGGCTGGCTCTAACGCTTGGCAAGCAGCAACATCCTTTGACGAGCTGGCAAAAATGGGTGAAAAGGGCGAACAGATTGAGGCTTTCAAAAAACTCGGTGGTACCTGTAAAGGGTGTCATGAGAAGTTCCGTAAAGACTAACCTCACCTGTTAGCCGACTAAACAGGATGCTCCCCACGCCACAAACAGCGCTAACGCAGCGGGTATGGGATCTCCCAACTCGGGTTTTCCATCTCCTGCTTATTTTCTGCGTCGTCAACGGCTGGGTGAGCCATCTCTATTTTATTGAGGCCTCTGCCTGGCATCAGTTTAACGGGACTCTTCTGCTGTCGCTGCTGCTCTGGCGCCTTATCTGGGGCTTTGTTGGCAGCACCACCTCGCGTTTTAGCCACTTTCTCCACAACCCTTTGAAAATCCTGCGCTACCTACGCGGCGATACATCTATCGCTTTGCCAGTGGGCCATAACCCCCTAGGGGGAATTTCGGTCGTCGTTATGCTGCTGTTACTGCTGTTGCAAAGCAGCAGCGGCCTGTTTACCACCGATGATATCTTCTATACCGCGCCACTGAACCACTGGATAAGCAGTGAAATAGCCGCTACCGTAACCTCGCTGCATAAACAGATCTACTGGCTGCTGCTCGCTTTTATCGGGCTGCATCTGGGCGCCATTCTCGTCTATACATTGCGCGGTAAGCCGTTGATAAAGGCGATGATTAACGGCACAATGGCGATAACAACGCCCCTCCCACAGCCGTTACACTTTTCTGCAACGTGGCTGGCACTGCTCATTTGGCTGCTCATTGCCGCCCCACTTCTCTATCTGCTGATGTGGTAGAGCGCGCAGATCGGCGGCAATATCTGTTATGATCATCTTCCCTGCCTAACGCTTCCCGGCTAATTATCTGCTCTGCGATTCGAGATCCCGCCATGATTCAGTTTATCCCGATTGTTGTTGCTGGTGCACTGTTAACCCTCTATGACCGTCTCAGCGGCAAAAAAGCAGTGAGCCCACTCAGCCCGTGGCGTCACAAAAGCCCTACCCCACCTGCAGATGTGGAGATCGAGATTATCGAGGACCGTACCACCGAAGAGAGCACGCTTCTTCTCGGCATCGAGGAGGTGCCGCTGGATAACCGCTTTGGCAGTCAGGTTCTCGAAAGTCGTCATACCTTCAGCCGTCGGGCAATGAATCGCTTCGAACTTGATTTAGGCCATGAACAGCACATGAATTTACGCCTTGGGGGAAAAATTATGCCGCATCTGCTCGCTGATGCCGGCGCCCGTATCCGCCGCGCCACCGGACTGGAGATAGGCAGCGAACTCCAACGATCCCTAACACTCACCCTCGCCGCCAGTCCGGGAAAAATCTCACGTTATCGCATCTGCTGGAAACAGCAGGTTCGCAATGGCCGCTACCGTCTACGAGTCGATGGGAAAGAGTATCTGGTTCCCTATGTCATTCACTATGATCTCTCTCACGAAGTGACCTCCATCGCCCATGATGAACCCCTCGCTGACGATACCATTCTGCTATAGACACTGTAAATGAAATACCCCCACTGCCCTAAATGCGTGAATGAAGCGGTCTGGGTTGATCTCTATACCACGACTTTTCAGGCACTGCTGCGCATTACCTTTGGTTTTCTCTCGGGCAGTGTCGCCCTTGGCACACAAGGGATCTACTCCTTCGCTGATGCCACCATGAAGGTGATTAATCTGGTGAGTGTACGGATCTCCAAACGGACCCCTACCCGCAACTTTCCCTACGGCTTTGGCAAAATCGAGTTTATCTCCTCACTAATTATCGGTGCCAGCCTGATGGTTGGCGCGGTACTCTTTCTTTACGATAAGATTGGTGCTGGCTTTCATAATGAGGCGCCGCCCTCCGCTATCGCTTTTATTGGCATTATTATCTCGGCACTGATTAGCGAATTTAGCTATCGCTACCTTGGCTGTGTCGGGCGTGAAAATAACAGCAGCACCATTATCGCCGCTGCCTGGGATAACCGCACCGATGCTATCTCCTCCGTTGTCGTCTTTATTGGTGTGCTACTCTCCCTCAGCGGCTGGGAGGAGGCCGACTTTGTTGCCGCCCTGTTGGTCGCTCTGCTGGTCTTTCGTATTGGCGGCAGCATTGCCCTGGATGCCCTGCGCGGCCTGCTCGATCTGTCACTGCCACACCATGAGATCGCCGCCATCAGCCGCCTCTGCCGCCGTCAACCCGGGGTGGTTGAGGTCATCTACTGCCGTGGTCGCAGCCTTGGCGCGACCCATCAGATTAATATTCACCTCGCCATTGATGAGCGCTTGAGTGCCAGCGAACTGAACCAGCTGCTCGCTTCGCTACAGGATAAGATTCACGATCAGCAGGCGCATATCGCCTTTTTACAAATCTCCACCACCGCCGTTAACAGCGATGCGGCTGATTACAGTGAAGAGGCGTCGGAGTTGGTCAACGCCTTTCGCGCAGCAGTGGATAAGTGAGCCTCGCAAAAGGATAAATCACCATGATTGACCTTAACAACGCCCGTATGATCCACATTCACTGGGTCGAGCAGATGAAAAATGCCCTTAAGCGCGGCGAGATCCCCGTACTGCAACACTATCAAGATTGTGACTTGGGCCAATGGCTCTACCAGAACGGTTCGGGGGGTGGTCAGCGTTTTCTCACCTTTGAAGAGGGACAACAACTTGAGGAGCTGCATCGCCAGTTTCACCTAACCGCCGACGAGATGACGCGCATGTTCAGCCAGAAAAACTACGGTAATGCCGAGATAATGATGCGGGAGTTTACCCGCGAAAGCCGCGATCTGGTCTTTCTGCTGTCGATGCTTGAATACCGACTACAACAGCTCAAAAAGGCGGGGCGTACACGCGATCTCAGCTAACCAATTAAATCCGTCCCGCTGGCACCCCTTTGCCCGCTTTACCGCCCTGCTGCGTGGCCGCGAAGCGGCGCATCACGGCAAGCTCACCCTTAACCGCAGCCGCATCTTTATTATCCCCAACCGCTACGGCATCACCTTTGCCACCACGCTGTTGGCGATGATGATTGGCGCCATTAACTACAACAACAGCCTCGCCTACCTGCTCACTTTTCTTCTTGCCGGTGTGGGCATGGTGGCCATGGTGCACACCTTTCGTAACCTCAACCGCCTGCAACTACAACTAGATCCGGCTGTCGCCGTCTTTGTTGGTGAGACCATGCAGTTTCCGTTACGCATTCATAATCCCACAGCCTATCCGCGCCATGCGGTACAGCTGCTGCTAAATGCCAAAGAGATCCAGCGCATTGACATTGATCCCTTTGCTGAGCAGCGGCTAACCATTAGCCTCCAGGTGACTAAGCGCGGCCAGCAACAAGCACCCCGCTTCACCCTGCGCAGCCATTTTCCCCTCGGGATTTTTAGCGCCTGGTCGCCCTGCCATCTTGCAGCCACCGCCATCGCCTACCCCGCACCTGCCGCCACCACGCCGTTTCCAGATCAACGCAGCCATGGCAGCCACAGTGAGGCCAACAGCACGCAGAGCACTCACGCCAATAGCGGCAATCACGAATTTTTTGCCCTGCGTAACTATAACGCTGGCGACTCACTACGCCATGTCCACTGGCACGCCTTCGCCCGAGGTCAGGCGCTAATGGTTAAACAGTTTGCCGGACAGAGCAGCCAACGCCTCTGGTTTGACTGGGATCAGCTAGCCAATCTTGACCCTGAAGCCCGCCTCTCGCTGCTCTGTCGCTGGGTTCTCGATGCCGAACGCGCTGGCCTTAGCTACGGCGTCAAACTCCCGCAGATCACAATCCCCCCCGCCAGTGGCCACCAGCAGCAACAGCAGGCACTTACCGCGCTCGCCCTTTTTTAGCCTGAAAAGAGTCGCCGCATCACCCTGGCAATAAAAGTCGCGGCAATAAAACACCCCATTTGTAAACTATCACTGTAACTCCCAATATCACAACAACAAAGACCGGGGTTATTTCACCCGACACCCGCATGACGCCTCCCCGTCATTGTGCGCGGGTCCATAACCTGCGTTAATAATTTTCACGGTGTTAGGGAGTCTACTGACAATCAGCTTGCGAAAAATTTCCATGGTATCATGGCGATGGTAGCGATGATGGCAGACCAGTGACACCTGTCGTTTGGCACTGGCCATGTCGATTTTACGCACGTTTATTCCATGATCAGTTGTCCACCCCCCGCCTATCGAGAGTGCGGGAACTAGTGTACACCCCACTCCCGCCGCCACCAGTTGCAGTAACGTCTCCATGCTGCTCGCCCGCAGATGACTCACCTCCCCTTCACGATAGCCATTTTCACAACAGCAAAGCTTTAGTGCTTCATGATGAAGGCAATGTTCCGGTGACATGAGCAACAGCTCCAACTGCTGCAAATCGTCACAGTTAATCTCATCTTTGTGGTAGATAGGGTGACGGGTTGGATGCGCCAGCCAGAAGGGCTCATCAAAGAGGGGGATGGTGCGCAGCTGCGAGTCCGCAATCAGACCAGAAACCAAGGCAAAGTCAAGCTCACGATCCCGTAACTGCCGCAACAGAACACTATGAACGGCCTCGGTCAACTGTAGCTCTGCCTGAGGGTAACATTTATCAATCTCCAGCCAGATACGTGGCATCAAATAGGGACTAAGGGTGGGAATCGCACCAAGCTTGATTCGCCCGGCCATGGGATCTTTAAAGGTCTCGGCAAGTTCTGCCATCGCTTCAGCCTGATAAAGCAGCTGTCGTGCGTGCTCAAGCAGCTGCTCACCTTCAGGGGTAATCGCAACATTACGGTTTGAACGCTCGAATATCTCGACCCCTAGTTCACTCTCCAGTTTGCGAATCTGCCCACTTAACGTCGGTTGACTGACAAAACAACGGTCTGCCGCCTTGCCAAAATGGAGGGTATCCGCCACCGCAATAAGATAACGTATATCTCGTATATTCATCTTTTCTCTCAATCTCCGCACTCAGGACATCACAACAAAATCGGCATACTCCACTCATTCGCACCGATGAAGGCCGTTACCAATGATAGCCAAAACCTATCACAAAGAGTGAAACAAACGATTTTTCACTGAAAAAATACTCGTCTACACTAACAACCAGTCGAGCATGATGAGACATCCCACGCGCACCTTACCCAAAATCTTTTTTTAACCATCCATGACAGGAGACCCTCTATGGAACTTAAAGGCAGCACGACCGAACAACACCTGAAAGATGCTTTTGCCGGTGAATCCCAAGCCAACCGTCGCTATCTCTACTTTGCTAACAAGGCTGACATCGAAGGCTTTGCTGATGTTGCCGCTCTCTTTCGTTCAACTGCAGAGGGTGAAACGGGTCATGCCCACGGTCACCTTGAGTACCTAGAACAGTGTGGTGATCCCGCTACCGGTATGGTTTTTGGCACCACCGCAGATAATCTGAAATCAGCGGTCGCCGGCGAAACCCACGAGTACCCGGACATGTATCCGGGAATGGCCAAAGATGCTCGCAATGAAGGGTTTAACGAGATTGCCGACTGGTTTGAGACCCTTGCCAAGGCTGAGCGTTCCCATGCTAATCGCTACCAGAAAGCACTTGATCAGCTAGGAAGCTAGTCACTTCTGTATATCAAGTTCAGGCGCAAGCTTGCGCCTGAATTTATGATGTTCACGTCGATAACATCTCCCTAATCCCGACTCTGTCGCATAACCCCCCATTCCTCTAACGGAG
>JADGBN010000066.1 GCA_015231435.1 Gammaproteobacteria bacterium | reverse complement strand
TGCTATAAAGGGTATATTGCTGACGATCTGGAGTGATGGCCATATTGGAAACAATATCTATCTGGCGCTGCTCCAGAAGCTGCAAAAACTGCTCCCAACTTGGGCCAGTGACATACTCTGCCCGCAAATTAAGCTTACTAAACAGCAAGTTAAGTAGATCAATGCTATAACCGCTCGGCTGACCTCGGTAATTAAAGTTTAGCGGCGCCCAGCTCTTCTCATTATGCACACGAATCACTGGATGGTTTAGAATGAAGGTACGCTCAGCGGCAGTTAGATGTAGATCATCCCGCCACAGGTAACTGCTAAAGATAAAGGGGTGATAATCCTCCAGTGGCTGTACGATGCCACGTTGGGCAAACAGATCGCCCATTAGCTGCAGACGCTTATAGTCGATGCTGCCAATGGCAAAGCGATTCGGCTGGATAAACTCAAGCATCTTCTGATACTCAAAATGGAGCGCCTCACGACTTTTGTGCTGGCTGTTATAGCGTTGTTGAATGAGGTCAATTATCTCTTCGGGATGGCTCAGAGCGTACTCCCAACCACGATTACTCGCCTCGATAAAACGGAAAACCCCCTCGGGGTTGCGTCGCGCGTAATCACGGGAGGTAAAGAGGTTCACATCGTAGAGATCGGCGCCATAATTGGCCGGACTGAGAATATTAAAATTCACCTTCTGCTGCTGTAACTGAAAGGGCTCATTGGTTGCAAAGGCGAGATAGGCATCAACACTGCCGTTAATAAAGTCATTAATATCAAAACTGGGCAACACCTGAGTAATATCGTCAGGCGACAGGCTGTAGCGTGTCAACATCTGTAACAGGCCGCTGTTTTTAAGATTTACCGTGGAGATCATCAGGCGCTTGCCGCGCAGATCGGCGGGGCTTTGTAGCTCTGGCTGAGTGACCAGAATGAGGGGAGAGTGCTTAAAATAGTTGGCAAGAAGCTGTACCGGCTGCCCCTCCATAAAGGCCTGCAAAACCCCCTCGCCCCAGATGCCAAACTCCATCGTGCCGTTCACCACCTCCTCAATCTGATTCACGCTGTTATCAAACTCATGCAGCGTCACCGCAAAGCCGGCATCACGGTAGTAGCCCTGCTCGATGGCGGCATAAAAGCCAGCAAACTCAAATTGATGCTTCCACTGCAGACGTAATGAAACTGCTTCAAGTTCCTGATGCGCCGACTCCTTGGCAAAGAGCAGCGCGGGAGAGAGAAAAATCCACAGCAGTAGCAGATAGATGAACTGTCGTACCGATACCAGATTAAAGGAGATCATTTATTTATCGTCAACAGAAGTTGATAAGCGAAAATGGCGAGGCGCGATAGTAACACAACCACTCGCTAAACAAGTCGATTTTGCTGTTGTAGCCACTGCCGCACAAAGGGAATGGTGACCCGCTGCTTGGCTGCAAGCGATGCATAATCCAGATCCTCCAGCAGACGCATCAGCGGGCCCACCTCACGGGTGAGGCGTTGCATCAGATAGTTCACCAGCGCGTCACTTAGGTGAATCCCGTAACTGCGTGCCCGATCCTGCAACAAACGGTGTTTTTCTGCATCGTTTAGCGGTTGTAATGAGTAGACCTCGCCCCACTGCAGGCGTGAAGAGAGATCCGGCAGCTGCAGCGGCAGCGCCTGCGGTGCGTGACGCGCCGCAACCACCCCCCGCCCCCCCTGCAGACGCAGTTGATTTAACAGATGAAATATCGCCTCCTCCCAGTCAGCCCGCCCCGCCACACTGTCAAGATCATCAAGCGCAATTAGGTTGGCCTCACCCATCCCCGTCAGCAGGGAGGGATCTTCATCTTTTAACAGCGCTAGGGGGAGATAGAATGCAACGCCACCTTGATCACTCTGGGCATGACAGATCGACTGCAGAAGGTGACTCTTCCCCAGCCCATCGCCGCCCCAGAGATAGAGCAGCGGCGGCGGCGAGGTCTGTTGCAGGCGTTGCATAAGCTGCAGATTACGACCGACAATAAAGTTGGCAAAACGACAACTAGGCTCCAGCGTATTGCCAAGGGGTAGCGGCGTCTGTTGCATCACTACTCCTCTGGCTGTTCTGAAGCAACCGCTGCGGTAACGTAAAGGGTACTATCACGGTAGCGCTGATGGGCATAACGCAGCAGCACCATAGCCACCGCCGCAACCGGAAGCGCCAACAGTACGCCAAAAAAGCCGAAAAGTTGCCCTCCCGCCATAATCGCAAAGATCACCATCACCGGATGCAGCCCGATAGACTCGCCCAGAAGACGTGGCACTAGCACCATCCCCTCAAGCAGCTGGCCAAGGGTAAAGACCACCACCACCCCAAGCAGCGGCGTCAGCTCATGAAACTGCATGAGCGCAGCGATGCTCGCAAAGGTGACGCCGGCAATCACCCCGAGATAGGGGACAAAGCTCAACACCCCCGCAAACAGGCCAATTAGCAGCGCCAGCTCCAACCCTAGTAACGATAATCCCAACGCATAGAAGAGCCCGAGCAGCGCCATCACCGTCAGCTGTCCGCGAATAAAGCGGCCTAACACCGCATCCGCTTCGCGGGTCAAGCGCCCCACCACGCCCTGATAGCGGTATGGCACCAACTGGTAGATTCGCGCAACGAGAATATCCCAGTCCCGCAGCAGATAGAAAGTGACCACCGGTATTAGCAGCAGATTCGCCAACCATCCGACCACCGCCAGCCCGGCCATTCCCGACTGCAACATCACCCGTAACAGCGAAGAGAAACGCGCGGCAAGCTCGTCGCTGTTAAAGAGGTTTTTCAGCAGGGAGCGGTCAAGATCGGGCAGCTTAATCTCAAACTTTAACAGCAGCTGTTGCAGCTGCTGGTGCAAAAAAGCGAGATACTCCGGCGCGCGCTGCAACGCCAAAGTTAACTGCTGCTGCAACAGCGGCAACAGCACCATTAACACGCCAAGCGCGATAAGCGACATCACGACAAAAACCAATGAGACCGCCATGGTTCGCGACAGGCGTTTACTTTCAAGATAGTCCGCCAGCGGGTCGCCCATATAGGCGAGCAACATTGCCATAACAAAGGGGGTGAGCATCGGTGAGAGCAGATACAGCAGGAGTAGCCCCGTTGCACTTAACAGCAACCAGAAGCCGCGCTCAGGTGTTAACAGGGGATGCAGGGTATTCATTGGCTAACGCGGTTGGAAACGATAACGCACCGCAGCACTCTCCGCTTCCAGCAGCAGCGGCGCGACACCTGACGCAGTAGCGGCAACGGGACGTAAACGACCATCCAGTTCAAGCAGTTGAAAAATTCGTTGTGGCGGCATCGCAGTGGTCAGACTAAAGGTTAAAGTTCCCGCACTCACGTCGGCAAGCGCCAATGCATCAATGCCGCTTAGGGTGGCGATATAGTCACGCAGCTGGAGGTATTGGGCAAAACTATTCACCGCTTCAATCGTCACGCGCAGCTGTTGGCGCGTCTGCCCGGGTGATAACTGATAGCGGCTGGCAAGCTCATCACCACTGCGATAGATACCCGAGGCAATTAACAGTTCACTGGCGGCACTGCTCTGCTGCCACTGGCGCTGCTCGTTGCCCTCAATAAAAGTCCACTCAGCACGCCACTGTCCACCATCACGCAGCACTCGCCCAAGGAGTATGGCACGCGCCTCGTAACGTTTCGAGGCGGTGCGGATATTGTCCAAAAAGCCACCCCAGATATCGGCCAGCTGCACCTCACGCGAGTCAAAGGCATCCAGCCGAGGAATGATTAACGGCACCCCCCGCTGTCGCGCAGCGCGTTGTAACAGTTCGACCTCTGCCATCCCCGTCGTTGACCCCACCAAACGCCGCCCCCCCGTCGGATCTTCAACCGCCAGCCAGACAATGAGCGCGGGACGTGGCTCGCCCCAGACAGGAATGGCATGCTGTTGCAGCAGCTGCTGTATTGCCTTCGGCTCAAAGGTGAGACGCAGCAGCACCGGCGCAGCGGCAGCGGTGCTAGCACTGCCCTGATCGTAACTAAACTGGAGCAGATAGGGGGTGGCATCCGCAAAAGCAGTCGCCTATGGCTATGCCGATGCGACGATTGGCGTGGCTGCGGTGATGCAGAGCCTCATCGGCGAACTCGGTCTAACTAATATTGCGATTAGTGGTGAGGCAAAGATTCAAGGTATGGCGCAATATAGCCTCCATTTTGGGGTGCGCAATGATTGGCCGGAGCTGGTCTCCCTGCTCGATAAGGCAATCGCCAGCCTGAGTTATCAGGAGTTGCAGCAGTTACGCCAACGTTGGTTAATGACGCAACCGTTGCCTCGGGAAACCGCGCATCGTCAACAGCCGCTCGCCGTTCCAGAAATTGTAAAGAGTCAAACTCTTTTTACCGAGGAGGAGCTGAATTACCTCAATCAGCGCGTTATTCGGATGTGTATTGATCCCGACTGGATGCCCTTTGAACGTTTGAACCCGGCGGGAGCGCATATTGGCATGGCCTCTGAATTATTGGCGATTGCGCAGCAGCGTACTGGGGTGCAGTTGCAACTGGTGCCCACGCGCAGTTGGAGCGAGTCGCTGGAGTTTGCCAAAGGGCGCAAGTGCGATATTCTGTCGCTGGCAATGGCGACTCCCGAACGCCTCACCTATATGAATTTTACCTCCCCCTATATCAGCTTCCCTTTTGTCATCGCGACACGCAGTGAAGAGATTTTTATTGAGCGCCTTGAAGATGTTCTCGACAAGCCGCTAGGCATGGTGAAAGGGTATGCCTATGCCGAGTTACTGAGAATACGTTATCCAGACTTGCAGCTGCACGAGGTGGAGAGTGTGAGCGCTGGCCTGCGTAAAGTTCAAAATGGTGAGATTTATGGCTATATCGATGCCCTAGCCCCGATTGCCTATACCCTGCAAAGTGAGGGGGTAGTCGATGTTAAAATCGCCGGTAAGTTTGATGATAAATGGGAGCTCGCGGTGGGGGTGCGCAATGACCATCCTCTGCTGCTGAGTATTATGCAAAAAGTGGTAGCCACCATAGACGAGCGGGAGACTCGCGAAGTCTATAACCACTGGTTTAGCGTAAAGCTGGAGCAGGGGACGGATTATCGTCTGATTGGCAATATCGTGGCGGTTGCGCTGCTTATTCTGCTGGTGATGTTCATCTGGGTACATCGTATTCAGGCAGAGCGTGCCCGCACCCAGGAGGCGCTGGAGAAGCTCTCCCTAGCACAGGCTGAGCTTGAGAAGAAGAACCTGCAGCTGCAACAGCAGGCCAATAGCGATGCGCTGACCGGGTTGAGTAACCGCCTCTATCTTGATGCCATCTTACTCAGCGAGTATCAGCGCAGCCAGCGTTACGGTAGCCACTTCGGGGTGATTCTTCTTGATATCGACCACTTTAAAAGGGTCAATGACAGCTACGGCCATCCGGTGGGGGATGAGGTGCTGGTGGCGATGGCCGCTATTCTGAAGGCCGGTAGTCGTCTCACCGATACGGTCGGACGTTGGGGTGGTGAAGAGTTTCTGCTCATCTGTCCAGCGGCGCAGTTAATCGGGTTGGGTGAGTTGGCAGAGAAGTTGCGAAGCGTAATTGCCGCGCACAACTTCTCCCATGTCGGACACTGCACCGCAAGCTTCGGGGTAGCGCTCTATCAGCAGGGCGAACGTCTCGAAACCCTAGTCAGTCGCGCCGACAGCGCCCTCTACCGCGCCAAAGCGGCGGGACGAAACCGTGTTGAGGTCGATGAAGGTCGTGCCTAGCCCGAACGGGGAATAGGGTTTATACCCAAAATCATTGGAAATGATGGAAGGCGGCAAAGTCGCGAATCCCCATGAGCTTAGTAAACCTAAGTGATTGGGGTGAGCGACTGCAGCCAACGAACCACCGTTTTCAAGGATGACGGGTATAGACGTTATCTTTGAAAATGGTGCAGCGTTGGTTGAACGGTACTCACAGGTTCAAGCGGTGTTAAGAGTACGCCATGCTCGGCAATTTCGCGGCTTAGTAATGGCGAAGCATCGCAGAGCTGTACCAGATCGAGCGGCAGATCAAGATCTTGCCGTAGTAGATCGGCAAGAAGATGCGCCCGCCGCTGGCGGAACTCAGCCCGACTGTAGTGGCTATCCAACGCTATATCGATATCACCCCCGACCCGCTGCGGATCTGCGCGGCTACCGAAGAGGATCACCGGTACAAGACCAAAATTCTTAATTAGTGTCGCGTAGATCTGCTGCTGCAGGGCTTTAGAGAGGCGGATGGATGAGGCGTTGGGCATAGGCGATCACTCTCTGGTAGTACGCTTGAAGTTGCTCGAAACTGCTAATAGCTCGCTGGAGATCGGCTAAAGCCTCGGTCAGATCGTCAGGATAGTCGTGCTCTAGGGCGTTGCGCAGCTCCCGCAGCTCTATCCACTGCGACAGCGAGTCAATCAGCTCCTCACGCTCCACCATGATCAGGATATCACTCATTTTTTGGGTGACAATGCCGGAGAGGTTCATTAACAGGGGAAAGATCTTGGCACCGAGATAGTCCTGCAACGAAGCAAACCGTTTGAGATAGGCATCTAAAAGGGCGCGCTCGGTGACTGAAAGCTGTTTAAGCCAAGCAATCGAATACCCACCAGCCGCTGTCGGAGCGAAGGTTGTAATCACTTGGTGATACTCCTGCAGTGCATGATAGTGGCGAGTTAGTTTAGCTAACCGCTGTATTAAAATAGCGTGTTGATCCATCGTCTATTCCTAAATCCAATTGATGGTAGTCTGTGCTGTTGAAAATCATCCCTATCTGTTTTAAGCAGGAAGGGTATCGTTCTGCTCTGCTGCCTCTCCCTCTTGAAGTTCACGCGCTAACAGGGTTGCGCGGTGGTCGGCGGCGGCGAGCGGGATCTGGATTCGGTAACCGCCGCCGGGTGCTTCGCTCATGGGCATCCCATGCAGATCAAACATCTTTTCCAAGGTGATGCTGTCGTTGCCAGCGGGGTTAATGACCTCAAGGGTGTCACCGAGGCGGATCTTGTTTTTAACCTCAATGGTCGCCAGACCGCTGACTGTATCGTAGTGGCTGACTTCACCGACAAACTGTTGACGGCTGCTGCCGGAGTAGTTACTTAGGTAGTTTTGATAGGCGTGGCTATGGTGGCGCTGAAAGAAGCCATCGGTATAGCCGCGATGGGCGAGGTTCTCTAATTTACCTAGCAGCTGCGGATTAAAGGGACGACCGGCCAGTGCATCGGCAATGGCGAGGTGGTAGAGCTGGGTGGCACGCGCCACATAGTAGTGGGATTTGGTGCGCCCCTCAATCTTCAGGCTGTTAATCCCCATCTTGACAAGGCGTTCGATATGCTCGATGGCGCGCAGATCTTTGGAGTTCATAATGTAGGTGCCGTGCTCATCCTCTTCGATGGGCATGAGCTCTTTGGGGCGAAACTCCTCTTCAAGAAGATAGGTTGCGGCACTCTCGGGATGGCGTTCACCACTGCCGCAGGCGGCGGGGGGCGGGGTGTCGCCGGGGTGGAGTTTATAGTCCCAGCGGCAGGCGTTGGTACAGCTTCCCTGATTCGCATCACGATGGTTGAAGTAGCCTGAGAGTAGGCAGCGTCCGGAGTAGGCGATACAGAGGGCGCCATGAACAAAGACCTCAAGCTCCATCGTCGGGCACTCCTGACGGATCTCCTCAATTTCGTCAAGGGAGAGCTCGCGTGACAGAATGACTCGGGAAATTCCCAGATCTTGCCAAAAGCGAACCGCCGCGCTGTTCATGGTGTTAGCTTGCACCGAGAGGTGGATCGGCATGGCGGGCCAGCGTTGCCGCACCATGGCGATAAGTCCGGGATCGGCCATTATCAGCGCATCCGGGGCGAGGGCGACCACCGGTGCAATATCCTCCATAAAGCTCTTTACCTTGGCGGCATGGGGCAGCAGGTTGGTGGCGAGATAGAAGCGCCGCCCCGCCTGATGCGTTAGTTCAATACCGCGTTGTAACTGCTCCAGCGTGGAGAAGTCGTTATTGCGCACCCGTAAACTGTAGCGCGGCATTCCTGCATAGACGGCATCAGCACCATAGGCGAGGGCATAGGTTAAGTTTTTCAGCGTTCCCGCCGGGGAGAGGAGTTCGGGCATAGTGAGGGTTCCGAGTGAAAAGTGGTGTTGCGCTCAGACGCTTGAAGTTTGCTGCGCCATCATTATGCGGCTATTTTAGCAGGTGAGCGTGCGCTTGCCCTGATTTTTCCTGAAGGTGCGGTGAGCGGCAGCAGCCTATACCGCTTGCAGGGTGTCGCTGTTAAGAATGCTCTCTATTTTACTCACGTAGTTGGGGTCGGTGGCGTAGCCGGCGCGATGGAGTTGGCGCAGATATTGTCCGCTGTCACCGCTCTTTTCGAGGGCCTCCTGATAGCGGGGGTTATTTTGCAGAAAGTGAACGTAGTCATTAAAACTCTCGGCGTAACTATCGTAGGAGCGAAACGCGGCAACCTCCTGGCGTGCGATACCGCCCTTAAACTCCAGCGTCTGTTTGGCAATGGCGGGCCCTTCCCAGCCGTTGTCCGCTTTAATGTTAAAAAGGTTGTGGCTATTTTCGCCATCACTGCGGCGAATCACTTTTCGTCCCCAACCGGTCTCTAGTGCTGCCTGTGCCAAAAGAACGTCGGGGTTAACGCCAAGGCGCTTGCCGGCACGTTCGGCATAGGGGCGAAGCTGATCAATAAATGCCTCTGGCGTGTCAAACTGGTCAATTTCCTGACGTCTCTCTTGAGCCAAGCTCTTTTCGCTGGCACGACTGCTCTCTGCTGTTTCACTACTGTCGGCGTTGCGCTCTGCTTTATCTAATCGTGCAATCGCTGCCTGCATCTGTAGGGCAACCGCCGCAAGGCTATCGTTGGCAGCAGGGTGCGGCAGCTCCTTTTTTGCCCGCCACAACTGGCGTTCGGGAAGGGTGAGGGTAGCGACCTGTGACGCATCGACATCACTCTCTTCTGACGCAGTTTGCGGTTGTCCCTGTTGCAGTTGGCGCACGATCACCTCTGCCAGACCGATGCCACCATTTTGACTGCTAAGGCTGTTGCTTAGCTGTTTGTCGTACATATCACGGTACATATCGCCATCGCGACTATCGAGAATGCCTTCAACCTGTGAGGCATCGCGCATACTCTTTAGCATCATTTGCACAAAAATCGCCTCAAACTGCTGTGCGACGCCGTTAAGTGCCGCTTTGGAGTTTTCCCTAGCGCCACGCTTCAGGTCGCTCAGACCGTTAAAGTCGGTGTAGAGGCTGGCGCGGTCGAGGTTAAGATTTTCCATGATAGCTGTTTTGGCTGGGTATGGTTAGCGGATCATTAGATCACAATGAGTTCGGCACGCAGCGCACCGGCCTCTTTTAGGGCTTCAAGAATCGCCATGAGATCACCGGGGGCGGCACCGACTTGGTTGACTGCACGAACAATATCACTTAACTCGACGCCGGGTTCAAAGACAAACATCCGCTTCTTCTCTTGATTCACCTCGATGGCAGATTGAGCCATGACTGCCTTATCGCCCCCCTCGGCGATGGTCACCGTCATACTGCCGTGGGTAATTGCCGCAGGCATCACCCGAACATTTTTACCGATGACAACGGTGCCGGTGCGTGAGTTGACGACAATCTTTGCCGCTGCTTCGGCGGTGGTAATTTCGATATTCTCCAGCAGCGAGGCAAAAGAGACACGCTGCCCAGCATCCTGTGGCGCACTGACGCGTACCGATGAGGCATCAATGGCGGTCGCGGTTCCGTCTCCGAGCATCTCGTTAATTGCTTTAACGAGTCGGTTGGCGGTCGTAAAGTCGGGATTGTTGAGGTTGTAAATCAAGCTGTTACCACTGGCAAACGTGGTGGGGACGGTACGCTCGACGGAGGCGCCGTTGGGAATACGTCCGACACTGGGGACGTTGACAGTCACTTTTGAACCATCGGTTCCGGCGATGCCAAAACCACCGACGACCAGGTTGCCTTGCGCAAGGGCGTATATTTCGCCATCAATTCCCTTAAGGGGGGTCATTAACAGGGTGCCACCGCGCAGACTTTTGGCGCTGCCGATGGAGGAGACTGTGACATCAAGATTCTGTCCCGGTTTGGTAAAGGGGGGGAGGGTGGCGGTGACGGTAACCGCTGCGATATTTTTGGTTTTGGGGTTAATGTTTGGTGGTAGGGCGACGCCTAAGCGTGACAGCATACTTTTCAGACTCTGCAGGGTAAATTCACTCTGATCGCCACTGCCATCAAGACCGACGACCAAGCCATAACCGAGCAGCTGATTATCCCGTACTCCGGCGATTGCGGCGATATCTTTTAGACGTTCGCCCATCGCACTGCCGCTGCTAAGTAACAGCATGACCATCGTTATTTTAATTAGCTTGTTCATCACCTGCTCCTGAAATTATGCGCGCGTTAAGGTTGCCTGAAATGGTGGTTAAAACGGCCACCAGCCGCTGTTAAAGAAGCGTGCTGCCCAGCCCATTTCGTTGGCACTGGCGACCGCGCCATCACCACCATAAATGATTTCGGCATTGGCGATTTTAGTTGAATCGACACTATTATCGGGGCTGATGTCGGCGGGGCGGACAATGCCCGAGATCCGCACAAACTCATCGCCCTGATTGAGCGTCAGGAGTTTTTCGCCGCGAATCACGAGGTTGCCGTTACTTAATACCTGTGAGACGCTCACCGTAATATTGCCAGAGAGGCTGTTGCTCTGGGAGCTTGCGCCATCCCCTGAGAAGCTATTATCGCCAGATAGCGAGGCGGAGAGAATATCACGTCCGTTATGGCTAACCGTACTACCAAAGAGGGTTGGGGCGGCAAGTGATGCGGTGGTCGATTTTGCGGTAGTGGTGTTGGCTGCTTTGCTGGCGTTGGTCTTTTCGGCAAGACGAATCGTCAAAAGGTCGCCGATACGGTGTGCTTTGGAGTCTTCAAAGAGCAGCATCCCCTGACCGGGCTGAAAGATAGAGCCAATCGAGTTCACCGATTTTGCTTCAGGGTCGGGAAAGACTGGGGCAAAGTTGGGATCGTGTACCGGCACCGGGCGGTTCTCCATCGCGGCGCAGCCGATATTCAGCAGGGTGACCGCAGCGGCAATCGCCGTGACCAGCAGCCGTTGTGACTTTTTTGAGGTTAAGGTGAAGTTAGACATTATCGCCTCCAGAATTAAAGTTGATTGCTAATGTACTGCAGCATCTGATCCGCTGCAGAGATCGATTTGGAGTTCATCTCGTAGGCACGTTGGCTCTCGATCATGCCGACCAGCTCCTCAACGACATTAACGTTAGAGCCCTCGATAGCCCCCTGTTGAATCGTCCCGTAACCGTTGGCTCCGGCGTTACCGACTAGCGCCGCGCCACTGGCGGCGGTTTCGGTAAAGAGGTTCTCACCAATCGGTTGCAGACCGGAGGGGTTAACGAACTCAGCAAGGGTGATGGTGCCAAGGTTGGTCGGGGTGGTGTTTCCCGCCTCGTAGGCGGTGACGACGCCATCGGTACCGATGGTTAACGAGGTCGCCTCCTGTGGCACGGCAATAGCGGGCTCCAGTGCGTATCCATTAGAGGTGACCAACTGACCTTCAGCATCAAGCTGAAAAGCGCCGTCGCGGGTGTAGCCCATGGTGCCATCGGGTCGTAATATTTGAAAAAATCCCCGTCCTTGAATGGCGATATCCATTGAGTTACCAGTCTGGTTTAACCCTCCTTGGGTATGGAGTTTGGCGGTGGCGACGGTGCGTACCCCGGTTCCGGTCATTAAGCCGCTGGGCAGCAGGGTCTCCTGACTCGATTGAGCGCCGGGTTGGCGGACATTTTGATAGAGTAGATCTTCAAAAATAGCGCGATCCCGCTTAAAACCGTTGGTGCTGGCGTTGGCGAGGTTGTTGGAGATAACGCCCATTCGCGTCTGTTGGGCATCAACGCCCGATTTAGCTATCCAGAGGGCCGGGTGCATAATCACAACTCCTTAAAAGGGAGCGGCAAAATTTTGTCGCTCAGGTCAAAATAGAAGAATTAGTGATATACAAGCAGGATGTGTGCCATGTTTCTGTTG
>JADGBN010000065.1 GCA_015231435.1 Gammaproteobacteria bacterium | reverse complement strand
GTTCCAGCTAAGAAAAAATGAGCGGCGAAAAAGCACCGGCTGAGCGTTAATCTCCCACATCGGCTTGAGGAGGAGTAACGACTCAAAAATGCTCATGCCCAGCGTGAAAAGGTTGTCTGACAGCCTGCGACCCACGCGCGTTCCCTTAACAAAACAACTACCTGGATTGTCGCATGTCTGCATCAATCTCAATGCTTTGGGAATATCCGCTGGGTCCGTCTGCATATCGGCGTGGGTCCAGCCAAGGATCTCGCTATTGCAGCTACGCAATCCAGCAAGAATACCAAATCCGTAACCCTGATTGACCTCAACACGCACAGAACGTGCAAAGGGGTAGTCAGGTAGTAATCTGCACAGCAACTCAGCAGTCCCGTCACAGGAACCGTTATCCACCAAAACCAGCTCGATATCTTGACCCGTAAATGCCTCGCGGCACCGCTCCAGCACCAGCGGAATATTTTTCGCCTCATCGTAACAGGGTATGACGATAGAGCAACTAGGCGCAGTGATCGTCACTGCAATGTCAACAGCATCTTTCTGGCCATGCTGGCTATTGCGGACGATCACCGCCGATGCATCATTTAGATTACATTTGCCCATAACTTATCGCACCCAAACATAACTGTTTTATATAAAAAAATAGCTTATGGATGAGCATGATAAAATAAGACGCTCATACCCTCAAACAACTACGATGAAGTTACTTCAGGGTTTAGCTGCTGCTTCTTGAAGCGTTGAATACTTTCAAGGTTGGCGCGATAGGTAAGCACCACCCGATCGACGCCCTCCGGTTTAAGATAACTCTCATTCACCCCGCCGGCGGCGACAAAGGTCGCGTAGATACCGCTGGCAGACATTAGGGCGGCACTAATCATGTTAATATCCTTGCCGTCATCTTTCATTTTATTAGCCAGCTCGACAAAGCGTGCCGATAGTTCGTTATACTCCTGCGCAGTAGGTCTATTTTCAGCCATAATATCCTCGTTGTGGGTTTTGCCAATCATGCGAATCGCGTAGTATAGACAGCTGATATTTTTTTGCACCTCATTTACCTATCTTTACCCACTGAGAACCCGTCACCGGCACGATTGACAGCCTATGCATCAAAGCTCTTTAGCCAATATGGAACAGTTCTGTCAACGCTATCTTGACGGTTTTCGCGCCGATCCTCTGACCATTTATGATATTGGCAGCAGTGATGTCAACGGCAGCTACCGCCCGCTGTTTAGTGCCCCGCAGTGGCGTTATATCGGAGTCGATATGGCGGCGGGTGAGAATGTTGACATGGTTCTTGATGATATCTACCGCTGGCAGCAGATTCCTGACGGTGGCGCCGATGTCGTGATTTCGGGACAGGCCTTTGAGCATATTGAGTATATCTGGATCACCATGCTTGAGATCTTTCGCATTCTAAAACCCGGTGGTCTCTGCTGCATTATTGCCCCCTCAGGTGGCTATGAGCACCGCTATCCGCTCGATTGCTGGCGTTTTTATGGCGACGGCTTTCGGGCGCTGGCACGCTACGCTTCGCTTGATGTGGTGGAAGCCACGACTGAGAATGATCATGGCAGCTACAGTGATGACAGTCTGCTGTGGCGCGATACCATGCTGGTCGCCCGCAAACCCCACTTTAATCCGCTAACCCGCCTCAAAGCCGCTGTCAAACACCGGCTGCTGCGAGAGTTGTCGCTCTAGCCACCATGCCGCTGCGTCAACACCTTGTGACCCTATTGCACTATCGCCACGCCCTGCTGCTCATGCTGCGCCGCGATATTCAGCAACGGGTGATTGGCTCCGCCTTTGGTCTGCTCTGGCTGATTATTCAGCCGCTCTTTCTTCTCGTCGTCTACTCGGTGGTCTTTGGTTTTCTTCTTAAGGTTCGCTTTGGTGCCGAGGAGGATACCCTCGCCTTTTCACTCTATCTGATGGCTGGGCTACTCCCCTTTATCGCATTTCAGGAGAGTCTGCAACGGGCAGGCACCACACTTGCCGATAACCATGGGCTCATTGACCGCTCTAACTTTCCACCGCTGCTGCTACCAATAATGGCGGTGCTTACCTCAATTACTGCGGAGCTGCTGGGGCTGATTATCCTCATTTTTGCGGTCTGGATTATTCGCGGCACCCTCTCCCCTTGGCTGCTGCTATTACCCCTGCTCATTGGCGTGCGGCTACTGCTAAGCTTTGCTCTGGCGAGTTTTATTAGTGTGCTTACCCCCTTTCTGCGGGATCTGAATCAGGTTATCGCCATGCTGCTCACCCTCCTCTTTTTTGCCACGCCGATAATCTACCCCAGCTCACTCATTCCCGCCGACTGGCAGTGGGTGGCGATGCTCAACCCCTTTTACTATCTGGTGGAGAGCTATCGCAACGTCATTATTATCGGCAAGCCGCCGCTGCCGGGCTTCTATCTGCTGGCAGCCGGATCACTGCTGGTGAGTCTTGTCGGTCTCTGGTTTTTTAACAAAGCAATCACCCGCGCCAAAGCGTTTCTCTAATGTCCACCCTCATCACCGAAAATCTGGGCAAAGGGTACCGTATCTATCGCAAGCCCAGCGATAGCCTGAAAGAGTTACTACTGCGCCGAACTTACCACCGCACCTTCTGGGCGCTGCAGGGCGTCACTTTTCGTTGTGAACAGGGGGAGAGTATCGGCATTATCGGTGCCAATGGTGCGGGTAAAAGCACTCTGCTAAAACTCCTTGCCGGCACCATGCAACCGAGTGAAGGCGTTTTAACGATTGAGGGTCGCGTTTCGGCGATCCTCGAACTGGGCACCGGTTTTCACCCCGAGTTTTCCGGTCTTGATAATATTCGCATGGGCTGTGCCATGTTGGGGCTAAATGCGGCTGAGACCCGCGATCGTATTCCCGAAATTATCGCCTTCTCTGAACTTGAGGCGTTTATCGAACAGCCGGTTAAATCCTACTCTTCTGGTATGTATGTGCGGCTCGCCTTCGCTATCGTCACCTGCATTGAGCCGGAGCTGCTGGTTGTCGATGAGGCGCTCTCGGTCGGTGATCAGCACTTTCAGAAGAAGAGCATTAACCGCATGAACCACTTTCGCCAGCTGGGTAAATCCCTCATCTTCTGCTCCCACAACCTCTACCATGTGAAGGAGCTCTGCTCCCGCGCCCTCTGGCTGCATCAGGGCAAAGTCGCTGCAAGCGGCGAAGTTGGCGAGGTGGTCGATGCCTATCAAGATTTTGTGCGGCAAAAAGATCGTCTCACTATTGCCACTGCACCCCCAACAACCACAGGGAAAGATCAGGAGAGTGATCTGACCACACTACCGCAACTGCTTAATGTCACCCTTGATCGCCCCGGGGAGCTACCCCTCTACCGTAGCGGCGACCCCTTTTGCGTCAGCGTTAGCGCCCATCGCGGCACCATTACTATGGAGGATATTCATGTCGGTATCGTCATTACCCGCAATGATGGTGTGCAGTGTTACGGCGTCAGTACGGCGGTAGATAAAATTTCCCTTACTGCGGGAACAGACGGCTGCTTTAGCGTGCGCTACCAAATCGACGCCCTGCCGCTACTCTCCGGTGAGTACTTTCTTGAAGTTTGGTATATCGATGCCACCAGCGTCCATATCTACGACTCGCGCAACCCCTGCTGCCCTTTTAAGGTTCGACAAAAGAGTGTTGAAGTCGGCATGGTCTGGCTGCCGCACCGCTGGGAGCAGGATTAATGGCGCACACCGCATTAAAACTGCGTTACCAGGCAATTCTGCCGCTGCTGGCGAGGCTACCGCAGCAGTTAGCCTACCCCCTTGCTACCCGTTGTGCCCGTTATGCAGAGAGGTCGATTCACCCCGCCGAGCGCCCGGCAATTCGCAACCAGATGGCGCGCGTCTTTAACCAATCACCCGAAGCGCAACTTGATGGCTGGGTGAGTTACCACTTTGGCATGGTAGAGCGTGAATATCTCGATACCTGGGTCTTTCCCCGGCTTAAAAACCTCAAGGCGATAGATCAATTTATCCGCCTTGAAGGCTTTACGCCACTGCAACAGGCGCGCGCTGACGGACGCCGGGTGATGCTCACCGGAGGGCACTTTGGCCACTTCTGGATGGCGGGCATTGGTATGAATGCCCGTGGGGTGAGTGTCGGCACCCTCACCCGCGATGGTGACCATAACAACCGTCATGGTCTGCCGGAAGCGGAGTATCAGTTTCGCCTGAAAAAACTGGCTTGGTTACAGCAGGCCCTCGGTGGCCCCTTTCTTGTCAGCGGCCACCATCTGCGCCCCATCTACCGTGCCCTAGATCAGCATGTCATGGCGCTGCTCATTGATGTTCCCTACGACTATCCGCACCCCGGACTGGTCGGTCTCCCCTTTTTAGGCAAGACCGGCTGGTTTGCCGATGGTATTGCCCGAGTCGCCAAACGCACGAATGCACTCATCTTCCCCTACTACGTCTATGAGGAGGGGCGGCAACTGGTTGCGCGATTCAGCCCACCCATTGAAGCGGCAGCGATGGCGGAGCACGATATCATGGCACAACTGGTCGCCCAGTTAGAGAGCGAAATTCTCCACCACCCCGAGCAGTGGTGGCTCTGGCAGGCGCTGCCGTTGATCTGGCGCGAGTGGCCGGGGAGTGACTGAATATGAAATACGACTGCGATATTGACCTTAATGTTAAGAACAACTCCCACACCCAGCTACTGCAACGTGTGCAACGTCATAGTCGAGTGCTGGAGCTGGGCTGCGCTACCGGTTACCTCACCGCCTATCTGACCCATGAGCTTGGCTGTCGAGTGACCGCCGTTGAAATCGATAGTGAAGCGGCAGAGCAAGCCCGTCCCCACTGTGAGCAGTTAATCATTGCCAATGTTGAAGAGGCGGATTGGCTGCAAGATCTCACCCCCGCCAGCTTTGATCTCATTCTCTGTGCCGATATTATTGAGCATCTCAAAGAGCCGCAGCGGCTGCTGCAACGCCTCAAGCCCTATCTGGATAGAGAGGGGACGCTGCTCACCTCAATTCCCAACGCCGCCCACGCCTCGATTCGCCTTGAACTACTTGAGGGGCGACTAAGCTATGAGGAGCGCGGGCTGCTGGATCGTACCCATCTCCACCTCTACACCCACGACGCCCTACACGCCCTCTTTACCAGCGCCGGCTACCAACTGAACGAAGTTAGCTACACCTTTCATGACCTGAGTGACACCATTATCAGCCAGCGCCTTGAGCGCGTCGGCCTCACCCCCACCCCGCAGTTTTTGAACCGCCTGCACGCCCCCGATGCGGTCGCTTTTCAGTTTATTATCAGTGCCACGCCACAAACCGCAGCCACGACAGCCCCCTTTCAGGAGCTAAGCGATAACCCGCTCCTGGAGTCAGTGGAGGTTTACCGCAACCTGCTGGCGGCGCTGCATGAAGAGCGCACCACCCGCATCGCCCATCTCCAGATAATTAGCGACAAAGATAGCAGCCTAGAAAAACAGCGGCGACAGATAAGTGAACTTGCCGCCAACAATGACCAGCTTAAAAACCGCATCGAAGCGTTAGAGATGGGGCACCACACCCTCTGGGCACTGCAACAGCACCTGCGACGCCTGCAACAGCAGATCACCCTCGCTCGCATAGAACACCAGGCAGCACTTCATGAAGCAGAAATGTTGCAGCAGGGGATCACCGCCATGCAGGCAAGTCGTGGCTGGCGCCTCTGGATGGCACTGACGGCGCCACTCACCCGCCTGCGATCACGCCACACCGAGATCACAGCGACAACCCCGCAGCCGCCCCCCCCTGCGGTCGCAGCCACCCCCCAACGCAGTGCCAACTATGAGGAGTGGATTGGCCTCTATGAGCCCCTTGATCCCGCCTATCACGCTGACATTGCTAACGCTATTCTCAACATCACCGCCCCCCCGTTAATCTCCATAATTATGCCGGTCTACAACCCTGAACCCGCGTGGCTGCAGGGGGCGATTGACTCGGTCATCGCCCAGAGCTGGCCCTTCTGGCAACTCTGCATTGTCGATGACGCCTCGAGTGACTGGCGCATTAGGGAGATTCTTGAGCAGGTTCGCCAACAAGATCCGCGCATTAAGGTTGCCTACCACGAGAGCAACCAACATATTTGCCACACCTCAAATCGTGCCCTAAAGCTGGCTGAAGGGGCGTTTATTGCCCTCATGGATCATGATGATCTGCTTGCACCCCACGCCCTCTACGAAGTCGCCAAAGTGATTCTTGACCACCCTGAGGCGGCGCTCATCTACTCCGATGAGGATAAGATTGCGGATCACGGCGTCCGTTGTCACCACTACTTTAAGCCCGACTTTAACCTCGATCTACTGCGCAGCCATAATATGATCTGCCACCTTGGCGTCTATCGCCGTGAACTTGTCGAAGAGTTAGGTGGTTTTCGCCCAGGCTTTGAGGGGGCGCAGGATTATGATCTCGCCCTGCGGGTAGTTGACAGCATTAAACCCGAGCAGATCCAGCACATTCCACGCATTCTCTACCACTGGCGCCTGCATGATAAAAGTACCGCAACCAGCGCTGCGGCCAAACCCTACGCGCTGCTGGCCGCCATTAAAGCAATGCAGGAGCATCTGCAACGGCGGCAGGAGACCGCCACGGTTAGCGAGTCACCACGCCTATCAGGCACGCTGCGCGTCCGCTACGCGCTGCCACAACCACCGCCGCTGGTCTCCCTAATTATTCCCACCCATAACGGGCTGCATCTGCTTATTCGCCTGCTAGAGACACTGCGAGAAAAGACCAGCTACCCCAACTACGAAATTATTGTCGTCGATAATAACAGTGATGATCCTGTCACCCTAAGCTACCTTGCCAACCTGCAACAGCAGCAGCGCATCACGCTGCTGCACTATCCCAAACCCTTTAACTATTCGGCCATTAACAACTTTGCCGTCAGCCATAGCCACGGAGAGGTTCTCGCCTTTTTAAATAATGACCTAGAGATCACCGATGGGGGTTGGCTAGAGGAGATGGTCAGCCACGCCCTACGTCCGGAAATTGGTGCGGTGGGTGCACGTCTGCTCTATCCCGATGGTCGTCTGCAACATGCAGGCGTGGTGCTTGGCTTGGGGGGCGTTGCCGGACATGCGATGAAGTATTTTCCAGGCGACAGTAAAGGGTACTGTGGCCGCGCCGTGCTGGTGCAGAACTATTCGGCGGTCACCGCCGCCTGTCTGGTAATCCGCCGCGAAATATTTACCGCCGTCGGGGGGTTTGATGAGGTCAATCTACCCGTCGCCTTTAACGATATTGATCTCTCATTACGAATTGGTGAAGCGGGTTATCGCAACCTCTGGACCCCCTTTGCGGAGCTAATTCACCACGAATCGGCCTCGCGCGGTGCAGATGACACCCCAGAAAAAGTAGCCCGCTTTCGCACTGAAGTCGATTATATGCTACGCCGCTGGCAGGATAAGTTACCACACGATCCCGCCTACAACCCCAACTTGACCCTCGCCTATGAGGATTTCTCCCTCAAATAGCGCTAACCGGCAGTCGGGTCTTTGACTAACGCCTTATCAAGCGTCGCGGCGTCAATCACCCGCTGGCGCTGTACTCTGCGGCGATCAATAAGGAGTATTCGCGGCAACCCCAAGAGTGCTGCCAACTTGCTTTTAAGAATAATCCGCCCCTGTCCCATGCGATAAAAACCGATTATTTGCCGCCAATTTAACAGCAGGTGCTGTGGCAGATATTTAATCAGCAGCGGCAGTGGCATACTTTTAAAGTAGGTCCAGACTAAATTGCGATAACCATAAAAAACGGAAAAGTGACTCACCTCCCCTCCCGAGGTGGCTGAGCCGATATGGTACACCAGTGCATTTTGAATATGCATACAACGATACCCCGCAAGGCGAAAGCGCAGGGAGAGATCGACATCCTCAAAATAGCAGAAGTAGCGCTCATCAAACCCCCCGAGGTCAAGAAAAGCCTGACGCAAAAAGCAGGCAGCGGCACCACAGGCGCCAAACACCTCATTATCACAATAGCTCGCCTCGGCCACCGGGGCACCATAGTCACGCCGCCAGGCGCGGCCATTGGTCGCGTAGATATCCCCGGTACCATCGACCATGGCAGGATTATTAAATTGCAACTGATGCGAGGTAAAAAACCACTTACCAGCATAGGTATCTACCGCTGCAAGCAAGCCCTGCGTCCAGCGCTCATCGGCAAAAGCGTCACTATTGAGCAGCGCCAGCCACTCACCCCGCGCCAGCTCTGCGCCCCGGTTATTGGCGTAGGCAAAACCGCTGTTCCAGCCTAAAAGGTGCGATCTGAGGGGAAAAGACCAGGGATCCTCACACACGGCAACCGAGTTATCCGCTGAACCGTTATCGACAACAATCACCTCAAAACTACGCTCATTCTGCCGCTCAAGATAGTCGAGGCAGTGGCGCAGCATCTCGCCACCGTTATAGTTAACAATCACAATGGAGAGGCGCGGCAGATCGTTCACTGTACTCATAAAAGACGCCCTAAAGTACGGCGGTAGAGCGCCATGACCAGACGAATCAGGCGACCTGAGTTGGGTGCACGGTTAACCAGAATCTCCTCAAGACTCACCGCCTCGACCATACCGCCGCTAAGATCCTGAAGATCACTCACCTGCAGGGTAAGGGGTAGCCGCGCCTGCTTCTCCCGCGCCAGATGGAGATAGTCAATCAGGCGCTGGCGCCGCTCCAGTCCCATATCTGGGTAGAGCGGTACCCGATAGAGCGCCGTCGTTTTTGCCACGCGAATAAACGGTCGATAGTGCAGACTAAAGCGCACCCAGAGGTTCCAGTCCTCCATCATTTCAAGTTCAGGATCAAAACCGCCACACAACTCATAGAGTGAGCGGTGAAAGAGCACCGCATTAATCGGAATGTAGTTTAGTGAGAGAAAGGGGATAAAATGAAAATGACGGTTAAAACGCTGTAGATACTCACCCTCCGCCACCACCGTGTTCTGCTGCGGATCAATATCACTGGGGATCTCATAGGTATAACTGTAGGCGACCTTGCCCTGTTGACGTAGTAGCGCCCCGAGCAGCTGCTCAAGATGATCGGCGTAGAGCAGATCATCCTCATCAAGAAAGAGCAGATATTCACCCGTCGCCAGCTCCAGCGCGGTATTGCCCGCAATACAACGACCACGATTCTCACCCAGCGCATGGTAACGAATATCAAGGGCAGGAAAACCGAGAATAAAATCGTTAAGCGTCGCAACGCCATCCTCAATTAACACCACCTCAATATGACGGTAGGTCTGGTTAACGACCGACTGTAGCGCCATACGCAGCAGCGGTTGCCGCCCCATGGTACGGATGAGAAGCGATATTTTCGGCGGCTTCGGCAAAGTCGCCAAGGTTTTAACCGCCAGCCCCGCATCATAAAAGGCGCCGTGACGATGCGGACTATAGTCCCAACCCGAAAAATAGGGGCGGTGCGGTGACTGTTGATAGGTGGCGCGCTGCTGCCACATGCCCCAAAAACGCCGAAAAGTCCCGAGAATCGCGCGCCGCTGCCCCCGGAAGTGGTGCCGTGAGGGGATAAGCAAAATCCCCAGCTGCATTCGCAGCCCCTTAATCACCTCATTAACGGTACCGTAACGGCTGCGCAGCAGCAGATTGGCACGGGTACTGCCGACAAACGCAAGCGGCTTTATCTCGTCAACTTCGCTATAGGTGTAGTGCCAGACAATCGCCCTAGGAACATACTGCAAGCGCCAGCCAAAATGTTGCAGGCGCCATGAGAGTTCAACATCCTCACCATAAAGAAAGATTACACTATCAAAACCGCCAATCGCACTAAAGACCGAACGGCGCACCATGAGTGCCGCAGCACTCGCCCAACTTACCTCCAGCGTCACCGGATCGTAAATCTTCGGATGTTCATAGGGGAGTTGCCGCGCCTCCCATGCCGCCACCTTGGCGTCACTCGCTGCTGCGGCTGCCAGCAGGGTGGCAAGTGCCAAAGGGTGTAACTCGATATCGGGATTAAGAATAAAAACATACTCCCCGTCTCCTTCAGCAAGCGCACGGTTATGCCCCCGGCCAAAGCCGCCATTCTCCTGCATGGTGATGAGGTTTACGCGATAAAAAGAGGCCTCGAGCGGTGCCAAATGTGGCTGCAGACGTGCCAACGTCCCGTCATAACTGCAATTATCAAGAAAAGTTATCGAGACGCGCTGCAGATCAATCTGCTGCTGTGCCAAGAGACTAACAATCAGCTTATCAATATGTTGCTGGGCGTTATAGGTGACAATCGAAATATCGAGAAGGGTCATAAATCAGCAAAAACCTAGTCGTTTAAAAAAAGAGAGCAGCACCCTACTCACGCCCATCAGGAGCGAGACGTTGCACCATTTCTCGGGCGAAACGTTGTAGAGGAGGTGGCAGATCGGCTTGCCGTAGTGCACTGTAAAGCGCCGCCACCGCAGCAGTCTCATCACCCATCTGCTCATTCAGCAGCGCCAAGGAGATCCACCAGCGCCCCTCGTGGGGAGCCAACTGCAGCGCCTGTTGATAGTGGCTGCCACTCTGGCTTAACGCCCCCTGTTGCTGATAGATAGCAGCGAGTGCCGCATGCACCTCCGCCTGAGAAGGATCCTGCTGCAGCAACCCCTGTAACAGCGGCGTCGCCGCGCTGTAGTTGTTATCCTTCAGATAAAGCTTCGCCTGCAAAAAGAGATAATCCCGATCGGTCGGATAACTGGCCAATGCTGGGGTTAGCAGCGCTTCCGCCTCAAGACGGCGGCCACGTTGCAATAGCAGCTGTAACAGCAGCTTGCGACTGGAGTGGTGATCGGCAAGCTGTGTCAGCGCCTGCCGCCAATACCCTTCGGCCGCCGAAAAATCACCGCTCTTAAAAGCTGTCACCCCCTGCTGATAGGCCCGCTCTGCCAACTCCGCCGGGGTGGGTGGACGCAGCTGTTTTACCCTTGCGGTAGCGGCTGGGGCAACCGTTTTCACCGCCGCGTTCACGTTTGGCGCAGCCGCCACGGGAGGTGACGATGCATAGCTATCTCTGTTTTTCTCAATCCCAGCGGTAGCGGCAACCACTGCGGTCGGGGGAGGCACTGGCGCTTCCGGTGCAATAGCTTCACGCTCTGCGGCGACAACCTCCTCCGACGCTACGGTTATCACCGGATTTGCACTAGGCAGCGCAACCGTTGCCACCTCCAGCGACTCACTCACCGGGGACGCCGCCGCGACAGCCACCTTCGCCACCTCCGGGGTGACGGCGACCGATAGCGCCTCAGCTGGCTGATTTTTTAACGTCACCTGCGGCTGCGGCGGGGCGAGCGTGGACGAATCAGCCAGCCCCAGCAGCACCAACAGTTTGCGATACTCACCACTCTGTTGCAGATAGATCCCTGACCCTGCCAGCGTGAGCAGCATCAGCCATAGCACGGGGGAGCGGCGCGCCCTCTTCCCCTGCGCCGCATTTAGCATCGACGGCAACGGCGGCTGTTCCGCAGCGCGGCGCTGTTCGAGATCCTGCAACATCTGATTAACGACGCTCAACGTCTCTCCCCCCTCTGCCGCTGTTCGACCATGATTAACCCCGTCCTGCCCGCTTCAGTGCCGCAGCCAGCGCCCCAGCAATAGCCGGCGCTGGTGGCTGTGATTGCGGCTGCGGTGCAGATCGCTCACGACCTTTACCCCGTGGCAGCGCGTGCGAAGGCACATCTTTCCCCCCCACAGGCTGCAGATCGGCCCGGTTTTTAACCTCATCATTCAAACGCATGGTTAGGGCGACCCGTTTACGCGGCAGATCGACTTCCAGCACCTTCACCTTAACCACCGATCCCGCCTTGACTACCTGATGCGCATCACTAACAAACTTATCGGCAAGCGCGGAGATATGGACCAGACCATCCTGATGCACCCCAATATCGACAAAAGCACCAAAGTGGGTAACGTTGGTCACCACCCCTTCGAGAATCATCCCCGGGGTTAGATCCGCCAGCGTCTCCACCCCTTCCCGAAAGGTAGCGGTTTTAAACTCAGGACGCGGATCGCGACCGGGCTTCTCAAGTTCGGCAATAATATCGCGAACCGTCGGTTCGCCAAACTGTGCATCGGTAAAATCATTGGCAGCAAGACGCGACAACAGCTTGCTGTCACCAATCAGCTCGACAACACTTTTCCCTGTTTTCTGCTGAATACGTTTAACCACCGGATAGGCCTCAGGGTGCACGGCGGAGCAATCAAGGGGGTTATCACCGTCACGAATGCGCAAAAAACCGGCACACTGCTCGTAGGCTTTGGGGCCAAGTCGCGCCACCTGCAGCAGCTCTTGACGATTGGCAAAACGCCCATGCGCATCACGATAACTCACCATATTGGCTGCCAGCGTTGGATTGAGCCCGGCGACATGGGTTAAGAGCGCCACCGAGGCGGTATTAACATCCACACCGACGCTATTAACACAATCCTCGACCACCGCAGTGAGCGCCCGTTGTAGCTTGCTCTGCGACACGTCATGCTGATACTGCCCGACACCAATCGATTTCGGATCAATTTTAACCAGCTCCGCCAGCGGATCCTGAAGTCGCCGCGCAATCGAGACGGCGCCACGCAACGAGACATCGACATCGGGAAACTCCGCCGCCGCCAGTGCCGACGCCGAATAGACCGACGCCCCCGCCTCGCTAACCATCACGGCGGTAACCGCCAGATCTTGATGGCGCTGTTGCAGCGCCTGCACCAGCTTCTCGGTCTCCCGCGAGGCGGTGCCGTTACCGATGCTCACCAGTCCCACATGATGCTTTTGCAACAGCCGCGCCAGCGTCTCAAGCGCCGCATCCCATTGGCGCTGCGGCACATGCGGATAGATAGTGGCGGTTTCCAATAGTTTGCCGGTCGCATCGACCACCGCCACCTTCACCCCGGTACGCAGTCCGGGATCAAGCCCCATTGTCGCCCGACTTCCCGCCGGCGCAGCAAGCAGCAGATCTGACAAGTTACGGGCAAAGACGTTAATCGC